>NZ_CP067101.1:7002500-7144346 GCF_016616425.1 Bradyrhizobium diazoefficiens | reverse complement strand
AGGCCGCGCGCGCCTTCGTGATGTGGACCGCGCTGAAGAGCGACGTCGCGCATCGCTCTGAGGACCCGAAGGGCCGTCAGGCCGCCGACGACCACATGGGCCTGATGACGCCGGTGCTGAAGGGCTTCCTCACCGATTACGGCTTCGCCAACGCGGTGCAGGCGCAGCAGATTTATGGCGGCCATGGCTACATCGCCGAGCAGGGCATGGAGCAGTTCGTGCGCGATGCACGTATTGCGATGATCTATGAAGGTGCCAACGGCATCCAGGCGCTCGACCTCGTCGGCCGCAAGCTGCCGCGCGACGGCGGCCGCGCCATCATGGCCTTCTTCGGCGAGGTCATGGCCTTCGCCAGGGAGAACGGTGGCGACGAGGCGCTCAAGCCGTTCATCGCCCCGCTCTCGACCTCGCTCGGCCATCTCCAGCAAGCGACGACCTGGCTGATGCAGAACGCGATGGCGAAGCCGGACAATGCGGGAGCAGCCGCAACCGATTACCTGCACCTGTTCGGCTTCGTCGCGCTCGGCTACATGTGGGCGAAGATGGCCAAGGTGACGAATGCCAAGATTGCCGAGCGCGGGGCGACGCCCTATCTCTCGACCAAGCTGGTCACCGGCCGCTTCTTCATGGAGCGGATGCTGCCGGAGACCGCGGCCAATCTCGCGCGCATCCAGGCCGGCTGCGCCACCATCATGGAATTGCCGGCGGAAGCGTTCTGAGCCTGCTTCCGCTGCCCCGCTCCCAATCGATCCGAACATCACGTCAGGAGGACGTCATGCCTGAGGCATTCATCTACGACCACGTTCGCACCCCCCGCGGCCGCGGCAAGGCGGACGGCGCGCTGCACGAAGTCACAGCGCTCGCGCTCGCGACCGTGCCGCTGAAGGCGCTGAAGGACCGCAACAACCTGCCGGAAGACTCCGTTGATGACGTCATCCTCGGCGTGGTCGATCCGGTCGGCGAGGCCGGCTCCGATATCGCGCGCTTCGCGGCGCTCAAAGCCGGTCTCGGCGAAGCCGTGCCCGGCGTGCAGATCAGCCGCTTCTGCGCCTCCGGTCTCGACGCCGTGAACTTTGCCGCCGCGCAGGTGATGAGCGGCCAGCATGAACTGGTGATCGGCGGCGGCGCCGAATCGATGAGCCGCGTCGGCATCGGCGCCTCCGGCGGCGCTTGGCCGATGGATCCCTCGATGGCGGTGCCTGCCTATTTCATGCCGCAAGGCGTCTCGGCTGACCTGATCGCGACCAAATATGGCTTCTCGCGCGACGACGTCGATGCCTATGCGGTGCAGAGCCAGCAGCGCGCGGCCAAGGCCTGGGACGAGGGCCGCTTCAACAAGTCCGTGGTGCCGGTGAAGGACATCAACGGCCTCACCATCCTCGCCAAGGACGAGCACATGCGTCCCTCGACCACGATGCAGTCGCTGGCGCAGTTGCAGCCGTCGTTCACGATGATGGCGCAGATGGGCGGCTTCGATGGCGTCGCGGTGCAGTCGCACCCCGAGATCGAGCGCGTCAATTACGTGCATCACGCCGGCAATTCCTCGGGCATCGTCGACGGCGCCGGTGCCGTGCTGCTCGGCAGCAAGGAGGCCGGTGGCAAATACGGCCTGAAGCCGCGGGCAAAAATCCGTGCGTTTGCCAATATCGGCTCGGAGCCGGCGATGATGCTGACCGGCCCGGTCGACGTCACCGAAAAGCTGTTGGCGCGTTCGGGCATGAAGAAGTCGGACATCGACCTGTTCGAGCTCAACGAGGCCTTCGCCTCGGTCGTGCTGCGCTACATCCAGGCGTTCGACATCGACAACGCCAAGATCAACGTCAATGGCGGCGCCATCGCGCTCGGCCATCCGCTCGGCGCGACCGGTGCGATGATCCTCGGCACCGTGCTCGACGAGCTCGAGCGCACCAACAAGTCCACCGCCCTGGTGACGCTGTGCATCGGCGGCGGCATGGGCACCGCGACCATCATCGAGCGCGTCTAAGGGTTGAGGAGCAGCCAACATGTCGTACAAGAACTTCAGAGTTGAGACCGACACCGACGGCATCGCGCTCGTCACATGGGACATCCCGGGCCGTTCGATGAACGTGCTCGACGAGACCTCGACCAACGAGTTAGAGGCGATCGTCAAGGCGACCACGGCCGACGCCGCGGTGAAGGGCGTCGTCATTACCTCCGCCAAGGACGCGTTCTGCGCCGGCGCCGACCTGTCGATGCTCGAAGGCATGAACCAGGCCTACGCTAAGGTCTTTGGGGAGCAGGGCGAGACCGCGGCGAACCAGATGCTGTTCGACCAGAGCCGGCGCTTTTCGCAGGTGCTGCGCTCGATCGAAACGTCAGGCAAGCCGTGGGCGGCCGCGATCAACGGCCTTGCGCTCGGCGGCGGTTTCGAGATCACGCTGTGCTGTCACTATCGTGTCGCCGCGGAGAATCCCAAGACGCGCCTCGGCCTGCCCGAAGTCAAGGTCGGCCTGTTCCCCGGCGCCGGCGGAACGCAGCGCGTGCCGCGCCTGGTGCCGCCGCAGGACGCGATGACGATCCTGCTCAAGGGCGATCCGGTCACCGTCGACAAGGCCAAGGCGTTGAACCTGATCCACGCCATCGTTCCCGCCGCCGACCTCATCAAGGCCGCAAAGGACTGGATCAAGGGCGGCGGCAAGGCGATCGCGCCCTGGGACGAGAAGGGTTTCAAGCTGCCGGGCGGTCCGGTGTTCTCCAAGGCGGGCATGATGATGTTCCCGGCCGGCAACGCGATCTATCGCCGCGAGACCTATGACAATTATCCGGCTGCGCGCGCCATCATGAGCTGCGTCTATGAGGGTCTGCAGCTGCCGATCGATGCGGCTTTGCGCGTCGAGTCGCGCTACTTCACCTCGGTGCTGCGCTCGAAGGAGGCGGCGGCGATGATCCGCAGCCTGTTCCTGTCGATGCAGGAGCTCAACAAGGGTGCGCGCCGTCCGAAGGACGTGCCTGCGACCAAGGTGAAGAAGATCGCCGTGATCGGCGCCGGCTTCATGGGCGCCAGCGTCGGCTACGTCTCGGCCCGTGCCGGCCTTGAAGTCGTCCTGATCGACCGCGACCAGGAAAGCGCCGACAAGGGCAAGGCGCATGCGCAGAAGGTGATCGAGGAGCAGATCAAGAAGGGCCGCGCCAAGCCCGGCGACGCCGAAGCGCTGCTCGCGCGCATCACGCCGACCGCCGATTATGCCGCGTTGAAGGACGTCGACCTCGTCATCGAGGCCGTGTTCGAGGACCGCAAGGTCAAGGCCGAGACCTTCGCCAAGGCGCAGCAATATCTCAAGCCGGACGTGGTCTTCGCGTCGAACACCTCGACGCTGCCGATCACCTCGCTGGCCGAGAGCTTCAAGGACCAGGGCAAGTTCGTCGGCATCCACTTTTTCTCGCCGGTTGAGAAGATGATGCTGGTCGAGATCATCCTCGGCAAGAACACCGGCGACGTCGCGCTCGCGACTGCGCTCGACTACGTCCGGCAGATCGGCAAGACGCCGATCGTGGTCAACGACTCCCGCGGCTTCTTCGCCAATCGCTGCGTCGGCCGCTATGTCGCCGAAGGCAACGAGATGTTCCTCGAGGGCGTGCCGCCGGCGATGATCGAGAACTGCGCCAAGATGGCCGGCATGCCGGTCGGTCCGCTCTCGCTGTCCGACGAAGTTGCGCTCGACCTCGGCCTCAAGATCATGAAGGCGACGGAAGCCGATCTCGGCCCCAACGCCATCAACCCCGATCAGAAGAAGCTGATGGTGGAGATGGTCGAGAAGCAGGGCCGGCTCGGCCGCAAGAACAGCAAGGGCTTCTACGACTATCCCGAGAAGGGCAAGGGCCAGAAGAGCCTGTGGCCGGGTCTCTCGGCCTTGCAGCCGAAGCAGCTCGATCCTGACACGCTCGATATCGAGGAGCTGAAGCAGCGCTTCCTGGTGGTGCAGGCGGTTGAAGCCGCGCGCACGGTCGAGGACCACGTCATCACCGATCCCCGCGAGGCGGATGTCGGCTCGATCCTCGGCTTCGGCTTCGCGCCGTTCACCGGCGGCACGCTGTCCTATATCGACTTCATGGGCACGAAGAAGTTCGTCGAGCTCTGCCACAGACTGGAGGCGAAGTACGGCTCGCGCTTCACGCCGCCGAAGCTGCTGGAGGAGATGGCGGCCAAGGGCGAAACCTTCTACGGCCGTTTCGCGCCGAACAAGGCGGCGGCCTGACCGATCCCAATTCTGCAGATACACAAAGGCCGGATCATCGATCCGGCCTTTTTTGCTGATTGCGATTCGCAGGCGTTTACTTCGCCTGGACCAGCCCTTCCCTCTTCAGCGCTTCCTGCACCTGCGGCCGCGCCGCGACGCGGGCCTTGTAGGCGGCAAGGTTCGGCATCGCCGAGAGGTCGAACTTCATCCGGTCGCCCCAGGTGAGCATCGTGAAGAGATAGCCGTCGGCCACCGTGAACTGCTTGCCCATGAGGTAGTCGCGGCCGGCGAGCTGGCTGTCGATGTATTTCAGCTTGCCCATGACCCGGTCCTTGAAGAAGGCCTTGGCTTCGTCGTTGAGGACCGGCGCGAACAGCGGACCAAAGCTCTTGTGCACCTCCGAGGTGAGGAAATTCAGCCACTCCAGCAGCTTGTAACGCTCGGAACTGTCGCGCGCCGGCGCCAGCGCCTTGGCCGAAGCCTGATCGGCGATCATCTGGACAATCACCGGGCCTTCGGTCACGATCTCACCGCTGTCGAGGCCCAGCGCAGGGACCTGGCCCTTGGGATTCAGCTTCAGATAATCCTCACCATTTTCGAGCTTCTTGGCCCGGATATCGACCTTGACCAGCTCATAGGGCAGGCCGGCTTCCAGGAGCGCGATGTGGGGGGACAGCGAGCAGGCACCCGGCGAATAGTACAGCTTCATGGAATTTCCTTCTCTTGATGCTTGGTTCGGCCGAAAGAGCGATTACATGCACCTGCTTGGAATAGTCAAGATTGATGCAGCTGCATCAAATGGGGTAAGAGACGGGCGACGAGCTTGAGCGGACCATGAAACGCAAACCATCGACCGAGGCGACTTCCGCCTGGATCCGCCTGATGCGGGTGCAGAGCCGCGTGCTCGATTGCGTCGAGCAGGACCTGAAGAAGGCCGGCTTCCCGCCGCTGGCATGGTACGACGCGCTGCTCGAATTGTCGCGCGCGCCGTCGGGCGAGCTGCGGCCCGTGGAACTCGAACGGCAGATGCTGATCCCGCAATATTCCACCTCGCGTCTGATCGACCGCCTGGTCGACGAGGGCCTCGCCGCACGGCGCGAATGCAAGATCGACAAGCGTGGCCAGTTCGTCGAGATCACGGAAGCCGGCCGCGAGCTGCAGAAGCGGATGTGGAGCGCCTACTCGGCTGCGATCGAGAAATATGTCGGTTCGAAACTGTCCGATGCAGATGCCGTCAAGCTCAGCAGTCTGCTCGACCGCCTGGGCTGCTCGTGCGGCGAGATGAAACTGCCGCCTGCCGGCGCCAACGAAAACATGCCGTCGCGATGATCGTGCGGCAAATCCGCTCGTCCGTGCAACCTGTGGGTCCGCGGACCATCCCTGTCACCCGCGCGCGTTCGGTCGAAGCGCCTTTTGATTAGAGTTTGATATGGCGCGAGACCAGATCGATATGACGCCGCTGCAATCGCGCGACGAACTCGTCGCGTGGTTCGAGGCCGGCTGCAAGGACCCGTCCGAATTCCGCATGGGCACCGAGCACGAGAAGACGCCGTTCACGCTCGAAGGCCACCGTCCGGTGCCTTACGAGGGCGCACGGGGCATCGGTGCGTTGCTCGAAGGCATGAAGCTCCTGCTCGGCTGGGAGCCGATCATGGAGAAGGGCAACATCATCGGTCTCTACGACGTCACCGGCGGCGGTGCGATCTCGCTCGAGCCCGGCGGACAGTTCGAGCTCTCCGGCGCGCCGGTCGAGAATGTGCACCAGACCCAGAGCGAGTTGATGGCGCATCTTGCACAGGTGCGCGAGATCGCAACGCCGCTCGGCATCGGCTTCCTCGGTCTCGGCATGACGCCGTCCTGGTCGCGCGCCGACATTCCGATGATGCCCAAGGGCCGCTACAAGATCATGGCCAACTACATGCCGAAGGTCGGCCAATACGGCCTCGACATGATGTACCGGACCTGCACGGTGCAGACCAATCTCGACTTCTCTTCCGAAGCCGACATGGTCAAGAAGCTGCGCGTTTCGCTCGCGCTTCAGCCGGTCGCAACCGCTCTGTTCGCCAATTCGCCGTTCACCGAAGGCAAGCCGAACGGCTTCCTCTCCTTCCGCTCCGAAATCTGGCGCGACACCGACAATGCGCGGTCGGGCATGATGCCGTGGGCGTTCGAGGACGGCATGGGGTTCGAGCGCTATGTCGACTACGCACTCGACGTGCCCATGTATTTCGTCAAGCGCGGCGAGGAGTACATCGACGTGTCGGGCTCCTCGTTCCGTGCATTCTTCGGCGGCCGCAACAACAACCTTCCCGGCGAGCGTCCGACGCTGTCGGACTGGGCCAACCATCTCTCGACGATCTTCCCCGAAGTGCGGCTCAAGCGTTATCTCGAGATGCGCGGCTCCGACGGCGGTCCGTGGGGCCGGCTGCCGGCGCTGCCGGCGTTCTGGGTCGGGCTGCTCTATGACGATGTCGCGCTCGATGCGGCCTGGGATATGGTGAAGCACTGGAGCGCGCCTGAGCGTCAGGCCCTGCGCGACGACGTGCCGCGCTTCGGCTTCAAGGCACGGATCAAGAACCGTTATCTGTTCGAGATCGCCAAGGAATGCCTCGTTCTGGCACACGCCGGCCTGCGCCGGCGCGGCCGCATCGACCAGCTCGGTCGCGACGAAACGCGGCATCTTGAGCCGCTCGACCGCATCATCGATTCCGGCCGGACCCCGGCCGAGGAAATGTTGGACAAGTTCAACGGTCCCTGGAAGGGCTCGGTGGAACCGGTCTACGCGGAATACGCATTCTAAAGCGCGATGCGATCAGGATGAATCGTCATCGCGCCTTAGGTTGTTGTTTAAGCATGATCTTTTCGCTGCACTCGGATCATGCTTTGGGCCATTAAGCCGCGGCTCGGGAGGTCAGCCGTTCATCGCCCATACAGGTTTGCGGCGATCAAATGACCGGCCGAAAAACCTGAGCGTCGTCAATAACTCGAAAGTTCCGATGAGGAAGGGCCGCCTGTCCGGGGCCGTCATGGCCAGCGTCGTGGCATGTATCACGCTGCTTTCGCTCGCAGTCGCGAGCGTCCCGGTGCGCGCCCAGACTGCGTTCGATCGGCCCGGCGGCGACTATTTCAGCACGCCGGTCCCGTCAGGCGATCCCGAGGTTTGCGCGCTGCTGTGTGAGCGCGACCGCCGCTGCCGCTCGTGGAGCTTCAGCTATCCCGACGTCGAAGGCGGCTCGGCGGTGTGCTGGCTGAAGAACACCGTGCCGCTGCGCGTGCCGGGAAGTTGCTGCATCTCCGGCGTACGCGGCGCCGGCGTGATCGAGCCGCGGGTCGCGGGCGTTGAGACCTCGATCGACCGTCCCGGCGGCGATTTGCGCAATTTCGATCTGAAGGAGGGGGACGGCGTGGAGGCCTGCAAGGCTGTGTGCACCGCCGACAACAAATGCCGCGCCTTCACCTATGCCCGCCCTGGCTACGCCGGGCGCGAGGCGCGCTGCTTCCTGAAGAAGGAAATCAAGCCGCCGCGCCGCAAGGCGGGATTCACGTCGGGCGTGGTGCGGTAGGCGTTCGCACGCGTGCCCCGGACGCAGGTGCGGCGCATCGTTTACGATGCGCCTTGTCCGGGACGGGACCCATGAGGCTTAAGCTTAAGCTTCCGCTGAAATCACTGTGAGCTCCGGCCACAGCGCCTTCCATCGCGCGGCCTTCGCCTCGTAATTGACCATGGAAAAATTCGGCGCCCTGTTCGGTCGTACGATCATCTTGGCGACGTCGTCGAAGCCGTGGGGTGCATAGACGTCGAACCCCTTGCCCGAACGCCTCACTCCGATTTGCGTGTTCTGCGTCAGGAAGCGGTCGATGCCGCCGGCCGAGCAGCTTAGCGGTGGATAGGGCAGGCCGTGCTTGGCCGGGTACCACAGATGCACGCGCGCCTGGTTGCGGATCTCGACCTTGACGCCGAGATGCGCGAGCCGCGCCTGCAGGGTGCGGATCACCGCGTCCTCCGCCTCCCATGAGGTGTCGGGGTCGAAATAGAACACGTCGTAGTCGGCGATGCCGTGATCGATCGGGCGGCCCGTGAGCACGTTCCATACCGATTGCACCAGGCAACCTGCGACCAGCCAGGCATCCGGCAGCGCGAGTCGACCGAGCTCATCGATGATCGCAGCGTTGACGGGATTTTGAAGGGCAGAAGCGAGAAATTCGTCGTGGTTCATCGCTGCTGCTCTCCCTCTCCCGCCCTCAAGCGGGAGAGGTGAAGATCTTGGAGACCGTCAATGCACTGCGGTGAAGAACCGCGCCAGCCGGAATCCGGACAGCCAGGTCCACACCGGCTGGCCGCGCATGCCGAGATCCCAGGAACCGAGCACAGCATCCGCACGGCCGATCAGATTGTCGATCGGCAACAGGCCGACGCCGCCGGACCGCAGCGGCACGCGGCTGTCGGCGGAGTTGTCGCGGTTGTCGCCGAGCACGAAGAGGTGGCCGGCCGGCACCGTAACTTCCGGCGTGTTATCGAGCGGACCGTTGTCGCGCATCTTGAAGATCAGGTGCGAGACGCCATTCGGCAGCGTCTCGACGTAGCGGTAGGCGGGCTCGCTGCCGCCATTGTCGTCCTCGGCAGCTCCAACGCCGTCCGGCTTGAGCTCGGCGGGGCGATCGTTGATGAAGAGCTGGCCCTGCCGCATCTGGATGCGATCGCCGGGAAGGCCCACGACGCGCTTGACCCAGGCCTGCGAACGATCGCCGGGCCAGCGAAACACCACGACGTCGCCCTGCTTCGGCGTCTCCCCGAACACACGGCCGCTCTCGGGCAGGCTGATCTGAATCGGCAGCGACGAGGTGCCGTAGCCATAGGGGAATTTCGAGGCGATCAAGGCGTCGCCGATCAACAGTGTCGGCTCCATCGAGCCGGACGGCACGTAGAACGGCTCGGCAAGCGCGCCCTTGGCGATGAACACGGCGGCGACGATGCCGGCGAGCTGAACGATCTGCCCGCCCCAGCCGCTGCTCTTCCGTTTCGAGGTGACAGTTACTTTCTCAGCGTTCATGCGCCCGTTCCACCCACCGTAATGCGTTCCATCAGCAGCGACGGCTGGCCGACGCCGACAGGCACGCCCTGTCCGTTCTTGCCGCAGGTGCCGATACCGGTATCGAGCGCAAGGTCGTTGCCGATCATCCGGATGCGATGCAGGTCGGTCGGCCCGTTGCCGATCAGCATGGCGCCCTTGAGCGGCGCCCCTAACTTCCCGTTCTCGATCTTGTAGGCCTCGGTGCACTGGAACACGTATTTGCCCGAGGTGATGTCGACCTGACCGCCGCCGAAATTCGCGGCGAACACGCCGTTCTTCACCGAGGCGAGTATCTCGGCCGGATCGCGGTCGCCCGCGAGCATATAAGTGTTGGTCATGCGCGGCATCGGCACATGGGCATAGCCTTGGCGACGGCCGTTGCCGGTCGGCTTCATGTTCATCAGGCGCGCGTTCTGGCGGTCCTGCATGTAGCCGACCAGAATGCCGTCCTCGATCAGCACGGTGCGGTTGGTCGGCGTGCCCTCGTCGTCGATCGACAGCGAGCCGCGGCGCGAGGCCATGGTGCCATCGTCGACCACGGTGACGCCTTTGGCTGCAACCTGCTGGCCCATCAGGCCGGCAAATGCGGACGTCTTTTTGCGATTGAAGTCGCCTTCGAGACCGTGGCCGACCGCTTCGTGCAGCATGACGCCGGGCCAGCCGGCCCCCAGCACGACGTCCATCTCGCCGGCCGGCGCCGGAATCGATTCCAGATTGACCAGCGCCTCGCGCAGCGCGCCGTCCGCGGCCTCGCGCCAGTTCTTGCTCTCGATGAATTCGGCATAGCCGGCGCGGCCGCCATAACCCTTGCTGCCGCTCTCCTGGCGGTCACCCTGGCCGGCGACGACGGAAATGTTGACCCGCACCAGCGGACGGATATCGCGATAGCTCTCGCCGTCGGGCCGCAGGATCTCGACCACCTGCCACGTCGCGCCCAGGCTGACGCTGACCTGCCGCACCCGCGGATCCTTGTCGCGCAGGTAGGCGTCGATCTCGGCGAGCAGCTTGACCTTGGTCTCGAAGCCCGGCGCATCCAGCGGATTGTCGTCGCCATAGAGCCGCACATTGGTGTGCGGAGGCGGCGCGGCGAAACTGCCGGAATAGCCGCCGCGCACGGCGGCGACCGCATCCGCCGCGCGAATCAGCGCGGGCAGCGAGACATCGGAGGAATGCGCATAGCCGACCGCGTCGTCCTTGACCGCGCGCAGGCCAAACCCTTGCGAGGTATCGTAGGTCGCCTGCTTCAGCCGACCGTTGTCGAACATCAGTGCTTCGGTCTGGCTGTATTCCAGGAACAATTCGCCGTCGTCGGCGCCGGCAAGCCCACGCGCAACCTCGTGGCGAACCTGGTCGCGGTCGAGATTGGCACGGTCGAGCAGGGATGTCGTGGCAGGGTTGGTCATGCGTCCGTCCATTATCGGAAGATGTGGGGCAAGATAATGGTTTCCGAACGGTTCCGCGAGGGGCGGGGCGTCACATTACGGAAACGATAGGATTGGGCGGATCCAAGGGCCCTGATGCATTGCTGCGTCGGGCGCGGATCAATGATATGTTATTCCTATGAATTACCGAGACATCATTTCCATTGAACCGGGCAAACGGGGAGGACGACCCTGTATCCGCCATATGCGGATTGCCGTGGCCGACGTGCTAGGCTGGCTGGCCGCCGGTCAGACCCACGCTCAAATCCTCGATGACTTCCCGGAGTTGACCGAGGACGACATCCGCGCCTGCCTGGCCTATGCCGCTGACCGCGAGAGACGATTGGTGACCGCGCCGATATGAGGCTGCTGTTCGATCAGAATCTCAGCTTCAAGCTTTGCCAGATGGTAGCTGATCTCTTTCCGGACTCCAGTCACGTCCCATGGACTTTCCGAAGTAGCCGACCGTGCGCTCTTGGAGTTCGCGAAGGTCAATGGCTTCGCGATCGTGACTCAGGACGTTGATTTAGCCGAACTGGCCGGTCTGCTGGGTTCTCCGCCGAAGGTGATCTGGCTCCGAGCCGGCAATCAAACGACCGCGACGATCGCTGACCTGCTCCGCCGTCACGCACTGACAATTCAATCCTTTGAAGGCGATGTCAGCGCCGCGTGCCTTGAGATTTACTAGGCCGGTACGGCCCTACGGCAGCTTGTCATAGCCCTCGGCGAGCCCGTTCAGGCTGAGCGGGAAGCCGATGCCTTCTTCCGGCGTCTCGAAGATGATGAAGGTGGCGGTCTTGGCGGTGCGGAGCTGGCCGAGCAGCTTGTCGTCCATGACGACCTCGGCAACGCAGCCATTGGGCAGGCAGCGGACGAATCCGGCACGGCCGACGTCCTGGTTGTCGAGCTTAAGGCCGAGACCGGAGGGCAGCAACACCCCGAGCGGGGCGACCACGCGCATCAGGCGGCTCTTCTGGTCGGCGGTCTTCAGCACGATCACGGTCAGGCCGGCATTGGAGCGGTCTTCCGCCACCACGCTCTGGATCAGGGCGCATTGCTCGGTCTGGGCGCCCGGCGGGGTGTCGCACCGGATCTGCCAGTCGCCATGGACGGAGCGCACCGCGCCCTGCGCATGGGCGAGGCCGGGAAGCGCCAGGAGGACGACCGCAGCCAACAGGATAGCCCGCACCGTGAGGCCGTTAGCCTGCCTTGCCGTCGATCTCGAAAGCCCCATCGGGTCGGTCCCTCTGCTCGCCTGGGTCGACTGTTACGGGAATGACGGCGTCTTGAAGGCGATTCCCAAGCAAATTCCGCGCCGCTTCGCGCCGTCGTCGCCCGCACGAATCAAGTTCCTGCGCGGCTGCCCGTCAGTGCCTACCGCGGGCAATTCCGCTGTCAAGCCGCAGCATCCCGGCAAATGGTATTTTTGTTTGATGTTACTAGGAAATATCTTGCGGATGATCGCTGGCAGATCAGGCTCAAGACTGCATTGCGATAGATCAAGAATTATGGTTTGAGAGGCTTGATTTCGGCGTTCTAGCGATCTGGCCCCAATTCCTCTTAGAGGTATTCTTGCGCGGCGGTTTGTCAGGCGGGCGGATCGAATAAGCATTGCCCGCACATAGGGGAATGCACCTGGGGTGATTTCGTAAGGGGAGCGCGAACGGCATGAGGATGTCGATGGGCCGGATAGGTCGGCACTTGCTGGGATTGGCCGTAGCGGGCCTCGCACTCGGCGCCAGCGGGACGGCATTTGCCGAATTGGGGCAGCCGGCGCCGTGGGAGTGGAAACTCCAGGAATCCGGCTCGCCGGTGATGGACAACATCACCTGGTTCCACAATTTCCTGTTCGTCCTGATCACCGTCATCACACTGTTCGTGCTGGCGCTCATCGTGGCCGTGGTGGTCAAGTTCAACGCGCGGGCCAATCCGGTGCCGTCGCGTACCACCCACAACTCGCTGATCGAGGTGGCGTGGACGCTGGTTCCGGTGCTGATCCTGGTCGGCATCGCGGTGCCGTCGTTCCGTCTTCTGTTCCTGGAGCTCGACGTGCCGAAGGCGGACCTGACCATCAAGGCGACCGGCAAGCAGTGGTACTGGTCCTACGCCTATCCCGACAACGGCAAGTTCGAGTTCGACTCGCTCCTGGCGCAGGACAAGCAGCCGCGGCTGCTCGGCGTCGACAACGAGATGGTCGTGCCGGTCAACAAGGTGATTCGCGTCCAGACCACCGGGGCCGACGTCATCCACTCCTTCGCGGTGCCGGCCTTCGGCGTCAAGATCGACGCCATCCCCGGTCGCCTGAACGAGACCTGGTTCAAGGCCACCAAGACCGGCATGTATTACGGCCAGTGCTCGGAGCTGTGCGGCAAGGACCACGCCTTCATGCCGATCGCCGTGCGCGTCGTGAGCGACCAGGACTTCGCCTCCTGGGTCGAGGAGGCGAAGAAGAAATATGCGAGCGGAGGCGCCACGAACGTCTACGCATCGGCGGCCGGCCCGGCGCAGTAAGTGCCGGGACAGGGGATAAAGGGCGGGACCCCAGAGGTCCGAACGGGACGCAAGGCAGGATTTGAAAATGGCAACCAGTGCAGCGACACACGGCGACCATGCGCATGAGGAGCACGCCCATCCGACCGGATGGCGGCGCTACGTCTATTCGACCAACCACAAGGACATCGGCACGATGTACCTGATCTTCGCGGTCGTCGCCGGCATCATCGGTGCCGCGATGTCGATCGCGATCCGTGCCGAGCTGATGTATCCGGGCGTGCAGATCTTCCACGAGACGCACACCTATAACGTGTTCGTGACCTCTCACGGTCTGATCATGATCTTCTTCATGGTCATGCCCGCGATGATCGGCGGCTTCGGCAACTGGTTCGTGCCGCTGATGATCGGCGCGCCTGATATGGCGTTCCCGCGCATGAACAACGTCTCGTTCTGGCTGCTGCCGGCCTCCTTCGCGCTGCTCTTGATGTCGACCTTGTTCGAGGGCGAACCGGGCGCCAACGGCGTCGGCGCCGGCTGGACCATGTACGCGCCGCTGTCGACCACGGGTCACCCGGGCCCGGCCGTCGACTTCGCGATCCTCTCGCTGCACTTGGCGGGTGCCTCCTCGATCCTCGGCGCCATCAACTTCATCACCACGATCTTCAACATGCGTGCGCCGGGCATGACGCTGCACAAGATGCCGCTGTTCGTGTGGTCGATCCTGGTGACGGTGTTCCTGCTGCTGCTGGCGCTGCCGGTGCTCGCCGGTGCGATCACCATGCTGCTCACCGACCGCAATTTCGGCACCACCTTCTTCTCGCCCGATGGCGGCGGCGATCCGGTGCTGTTCCAGCATCTGTTCTGGTTCTTCGGTCATCCCGAGGTGTACATCCTGATCCTGCCCGGCTTCGGCATGATCAGCCAGATCGTCTCCACGTTCTCGCGCAAGCCGGTGTTCGGCTATCTCGGCATGGCCTACGCCATGGTCGCGATCGGCGGCATCGGCTTCGTGGTGTGGGCGCACCACATGTACACGGTCGGTATGTCCTCGGCGACGCAGGCCTATTTCGTCGCCGCGACCATGGTGATCGCGGTGCCGACCGGCGTGAAGATCTTCTCGTGGATCGCCACGATGTGGGGCGGCTCGATTGAATTCCGCGCGCCGATGCTGTGGGCCGTGGGCTTCATCTTCCTGTTCACGGTCGGTGGCGTCACCGGCGTCGTGCTGGCCAATGCCGGCATCGATCGCGTGCTCCAGGACACCTACTACGTCGTCGCGCACTTCCACTACGTGCTGTCGCTCGGCGCCGTGTTTGCGATCTTCGCCGGCTGGTACTACTGGTTCCCGAAGATGTGGGGCTACATGTACAACGAGACGCTGGCAAAGGCGCATTTCTGGGTCACCTTCGTCGGTGTCAATCTGGTGTTCTTCCCGCAGCACTTCCTTGGGCTGTCGGGCATGCCGCGCCGATATGTCGACTACCCCGATGCCTTCGCCGGCTGGAACCTGGTCTCGTCGATCGGCTCCTACATCTCCGGCTTCGGCGTGCTGATCTTCCTCTATTGCGTGTTCGACGCTTTCGCCCGCAAGGTGCCGGCGGGCGACAATCCGTGGGGTGCGGGCGCGACCACGCTGGAATGGACGCTGCCCTCGCCGCCGCCCTTCCACCAGTTCGAAGTGCTGCCCCGCGTGCAGTAGGCAATCAGCCGCGGCGCCCGTCACGGGCGCCGCGGCTCTATAACGAAGCGAGTTGAATTTAGTGTCCGTCCTCGACCACAACGCCATCGACATCAATCCCCGCATCTCCGAGGCGGAGGTCGCCGACTACATCGCGCTCTTGAAGCCGCGGGTGATGTCGCTGGTGATCTTCACCGCGCTGGTCGGGATGGCGATGGCGCCGGGACACTTCCACCCCGTGCTCGCGTTCACCTCGCTGCTCTGCATCGCCGTCGGTGCCGGCGCCTCCGGTGCGCTCAACATGGCGCTCGAAGGCGACATCGACTCCAAGATGTCGCGCACGGCGAACCGGCCGATCCCGCGCGGCCGCATCACCCGTCCCGAAGCGATGGCGTTCGGCCTGACGCTCGCCTTCTTCTCGGTGATGACGCTCGGCATCCTCGTCAACTGGATTGCGGGCGCGCTGCTCGCCTTCACCATCTTCTTCTACGTCGTGATCTACACGATCGGCCTGAAGCGCTGGACCGCGCAGAACATCGTGATCGGCGGTGCCGCCGGCGCGCTGCCGCCGGTGGTGGCCTGGGCCGCCGTGACGGGCACGGTCGACGTTGAGCCGCTGCTGCTGTTCGCCATCATCTTCTTCTGGACCCCGCCGCACTTCTGGGCGCTGGCGCTGTTCCGCTCCGACGACTACGCGCGCGCCGGCATTCCGATGCTGCCCAATGTCGCGGGTCCCGACGCGACGCGGCTCCAGATCCTGCTCTACACCATCGTGCTGATCGCGGTCGCCGCCGCGCCCTGGGCGCTCGGCTATTTCGACGCCGTCTACGGCATCGTCTCGCTGATCCTCGGCGCCGGCATGCTGTTGCTCGCGATCAACGTCTATGTGCGCCGCGAGCGCAGCCAATCGCTGCGTGCGACCCGCAAGCTGTTCGCCTTCTCGATCCTCTATCTGTTCGCGCTGTTCGCGACCCTGCTGGCCGAGGTCGTGTTCCGGGCGCTTGCTCCGATGGCAGGGGGCGCATGATCGCAGGGATGGCTGACAAACCCGAGCCAGATGGAATCGTCCTCACCGAGGCGCAGAAGAAGAGCCGTCGTCAGCGCTCCATTGCCATTGCTTTGGCGCTCGGCGTGCTCGTGGTGCTGTTCTTCGCCGTCACCATGGTCAAGGGACCGGCAGTTCTCGTGCGGCCGATGTAGGAACGATGAATCACGAGCCGACCATATCGCGGGACGTCAGCGCCAGGCCGGCCAATCGTAAGCCGGCCAAGGGCCGCGGGCTGGGTCGCGATGTGATGGTTGCTTCCATCTGCGGCGGCGTGGTTGCGCTGATGGTCGGCGCGTCCTACGCCGCGGTGCCGTTCTACAACTGGTTCTGTCGCGCCACCGGCTTCAACGGCACCACCCAGGTCGCGACCGCTGCGCCCGCCGCCGGCCCGATCGCGCGGAAGATCTCGGTGCGCTTCGATTCCAACGTCGCGCCCGGCCTGCCTTGGAAGTTCGAGCCGGAGCAGAACGAGATCGAGGTCAATATCGGCCAGGTCGCGACCGTCTTCTACACCGTGACCAACCAGGCCGCGCGCACCACCAAAGGGCAGGCCGCCTACAATGTCGCGCCGCTGACGGTCGGTTCCTATTTCCAGAAGATCAACTGCTTCTGCTTCACCGAGCAGACCATGGCGCCAGGCGAGAAGCGCGAGATGCCGGTCGTGTTCTACGTCGATCCGTCGATCGCGAGTGACCACGACAACGACGGGCTGAGCACGATCACGCTGTCCTACACCTTCTATCCGGTGAAGGATCCCGTGGTGAAGCCGCTGGCATCAGGCGAGAACGACAAACGCAAGGAAGATCTCTGATCGCCGGGCTCGCGTGCCGGCGGTTGGACACCAGGGGATAAGTGCCTGACAGGCACGGGATTGAGGAGAGAGACCGCAAATGGCTACGGCGCACACCAAGCATCACGACTATCACCT
This sequence comes from Bradyrhizobium diazoefficiens, assembly GCF_016616425.1. Taxonomy (NCBI): domain Bacteria; kingdom Pseudomonadati; phylum Pseudomonadota; class Alphaproteobacteria; order Hyphomicrobiales; family Nitrobacteraceae; genus Bradyrhizobium; species Bradyrhizobium diazoefficiens. The sequence continues at coordinate 7,127,507 of NZ_CP067101.1, read as the reverse complement.
GGTCGATCCCTCGCCCTGGCCGGCCGTCGGTTCGGTCTCGGCCTTCATCATGGCGGTCGGCGCGATCTCCTGGATGCATCACATGTTCTCGGCCGCGCCGATCGTGTTCGGCATCGGCACGGTGGGCGTGCTGTACACCATGGCGAGCTGGTGGGGCGACGTGATCAAGGAAGCCCAGTACAGGGGCGACCACACCCGCGTCGTGCAGCTGCATCACCGCTACGGCATGATCCTGTTCATCGCCTCCGAGGTGATGTTCTTCGTCGCCTGGTTCTGGGCCTATTTCAATGCCGCGCTGTTTCCGGCCGACGCCGTCCACGCCACCCGCGATGCGGTGTTCGGTTGCGGCCTCGGCACCCAGGCCGGCGCCTGCCCCGTCCCCGGCACCTGGCCGCCGCATGGCATCGAGACCTTCGATCCCTGGCACCTGCCGCTCCTGAACACGCTGATCCTGCTGACGTCCGGCACCACCGTGACCTGGGCCCACCATGCGCTGCTCGAGAACGACCGCCAGGGCCTGAAATACGGCCTGATCCTCACTATCGTGCTGGGCGCGCTCTTCACCTGCGTGCAGGCCTATGAGTACAGCCATGCGGCGTTCTCGTTCGCCGGCAACGTCTATGGCGCGACCTTCTTCATGGCGACCGGCTTCCACGGCTTCCACGTGCTGGTCGGCACCATCTTCCTGCTTGTCTGCCTGTTCCGCGCCTATGCCGGCCACTTCACGCCGAAGCAGCACCTCGGCTTCGAGTTTGCCGCCTGGTACTGGCACTTCGTCGACGTGGTCTGGCTGTTCCTGTTCCTCTGCATCTACGTCTGGGGACACGGTGCCGAGACCATGGCCCACGGCGCGCACTGAGCCGCAACGGACGATCAGCAAGGGCGGCCGCAGGGCCGCCCTTTCGCTTTTGGGTCGCCGGAAGTTTCAGCGAAAAGTGTGATAGAGTCCGCCATCATGAACGACACCGCCGGCAAAGCCGAGCCCGAAATCACCGTCCTGCAAAGCGCGCTGCGCGGGCTTGCCTGCAGATGTCCGCGCTGCGGCCAGGGCAAGCTTTATGCGGGCTTCCTGACGCTCGCGCCCGCCTGCGACCGCTGCGGCCTCGACTACGCCTTCATCGATACCGGCGATGGTCCGGCGATTTTCATCGTCATGCTGGCCGGCGGGATCGTCGTTGCGTGCGCGCTCATCGTCGAGGTCGAATACCAGCCGCCGTACTGGCTGCACGCGGTGCTGTGGTTGCCGCTGATCCTGGCGACCACGCTATTGCCGCTGCGCGCGATGAAGTCGCTGCTGATCGCGCTGCAATTCCACCACAAGGCGGCGCCGGGCCGGTTGGTGGACCGGGCGAAATGAACGAGCCTGCGCGCAAGCCCCGCGTGGCCGGCTTCGCGCTGTTCACGCTGTTCCTGACGGCCGTCTTCGTTGCGCTCGGCGTCTGGCAATTGCAGCGGCGGCTCGCCAAGCACGAGCTGATCGCGGCACTCAGCGAGCGTCTGGCGGCGACACCCGTCGCGCTGCCGCCACCTGCGCAATGGGCAGCACTCAATCCCGCGCGCGACGAATTCCGCCGCGTCAACTTCACCGCGACCTACGCAGCTCTGCCCGATGCGATGGTCTATTCCTCCGGCTCTGCGGTGCGCAAGGACGCCTCCGGCCCGGGTACCTGGGCGTTCCTGCCGGCGCGGCTTCCGAGCGGCGAGACGGTCGTGATCGATGCGGGCTTCGTCGAGAACACCATGCAGGACCGCGGCGTCGAGGATCGCGCGGTGAAGAAGCTCGTCACCGGGCAGCCGGTCGCGCTCACCGGCTATCTGCGCTTTCCCGAGCCGCCCGGCTGGCTGACGCCGGCGGAGAACCGCGACAAGCGGCTCTGGTTCGTGCGCGATCATCCGGCAATCGCAAGCGCGCTCGGCTGGGGCGCGGTGGCGCCGTTCTATGTCGATCTCGAACAGCCGGCGCCCGAGAACGGCATTCCGCGTCCGGAGCCTCTCGACGTGCATCTGAAGGACGATCACCTGCAATACGCCGTCACCTGGTTCACGCTGGCAGGCGCCGTGCTGATCGCATTCGGCGTTTGGGCGAGAGGGCGGGGGCAGACCTGAGCTCGTCGGACGGTCCACGAACGGAACCCGGTATCGCCCGGGGTTTATTATTCAGCGCACATTCACGAGTGTGGTCCCAAGCCGCCGGTGATTACCCGCGGCAGACAGGATTGCAGCGTGAGCGATTTCGATCCGATGGGAATTGTCGTGGACTGGGTGGACGCCTGCCGGAAGGGCGACCTCAGGACGCTGCTGGACCTCTATGCGGACGACGCTCTGGTCGAATGCACGTGTAGCGGCGCACGGCGCTATCGCGGCCGGAGCGAGCTCGAGGCCTATTGGCAGCCGCGGCTCAGCGCCTTCTCGTTGGCAGGTTTCGGGCTGGAGGAGATCAGCCCGGTGCCCTATGGCGTCGATCTCGAATATTCCGTCGCCGGCGCGCTGCGCATTCGCGCATCGTTCCGCTTCAGCCCGGAGGGCAAGATCCGCAGCACGCTGTGCGAGCCCGCGCGACAGAACGCGCATGATGGCTGCGCGTGTTAGTTAGGGCACGATCCGGACCCGAAGGGCGCGTTAGCGCAAAGTGTGCCGCGGTTTTCCGACAAGGTCATGCTCATCCAGTCGGCTTGACCGGCATCTCGCGCGTCGGCGCGGCCGGAAGGCGGCAGCGTATATAGGTTCGCTCATCCACGCGCAGCAGTGACAGCGATCCGCTAAGCGCGCGCACGCGCTCATGCATGCCGGTCAGGCCGCGGCCGAAGACGTTGCCCGCTGGAAAGCCGCCGCCGTCGTCGGAGATCTCGATCACGAGCGTTCCACCGCTGACGGTGGCCTGGACATGGGCGCTGTTGGCCTTGGCGTGGCGCAGCACGTTGGTCAGAGCCTCCTGGATCACCCGATAGACGGTCCTGGCCGATGGCCCGTCGATCGCGTTCAGATCGGGATCGATCGCGTCCGTCAGGACGATATGCGGTGCCTGCTTGCGGAAGTTGCGAAGCAGCGTCTGCACGCTGGTGGCGAGGCCCAGTTCCTCGATATAGAGCGGCCGCAGCCGATCGAGGATGCGGCGGTTGGTCTGCTGGAGCGCCTCGACCGATTGCAGCACCTCCTCGGCCGGGTTGCCGGGATTTCCGATCCGCGGCGAAGCGTCGACCAGCGCGATCGTGCCGGCGCGGATGCTGAACAGCAGCGGTCCGAGCTCGTCGTGCAATTCGCGGGCGAGATCATGCCGCTCGTCGTCCTGGAGCGATACCAGGCGGTGCATCAGGTCGCGATTGTCCTGGCTCAATCGCGCAAGCGTTGCAGCCAGCGCATTTGCTTCCGCGCAGCTCTGCCGAATCTCCGGCGGTCCTCCGACCGGAATCGGCTTTGCGTAGTCGCCACGCCGCATCCGCGTGAGGCCTTCGCCGAGATGCTGCAGGGGACGCAGGGCCGATCCCGCGAAGACGTAGGCGATGATTCCGGTGAGCACCGTCAGCACGGCGACGAGGCCGGTCAGCGCGAGGAAGCCGATCCACTTCTCGAACAGGTCGGCTGACAGGTCCGGCAGGAACACGATATCGCCGACGCGTCGGCCATCGATCAGCACCGGGGCCGCAGCGTCGGTGTCCGATACCGTAAGCAGGTTGACAAACCACTGCGGTATCCCTCGCAGGTTGCGCGTGCGGTCCTTTGGCGATGGCAGAGGAACGTCTTCTGCAGAGCGAAATTTGATGTCCGACGAGTTGGTCAAGGATTGGACAAAGGCGTCAAGCGTCTTCCGCGGATTGTCCGATGCGCGCAAGGTGTTGTTCAGTGCGGTGGCGATCGTCCTGGTCGAACGTCGAGCGGGCTCATTCTCGTCGGCGAGCTGATCGGTTGCGAATATCTGAAGCAGCACGCCACCCAGAATCAGGGCTGCGAGAAAGCTCGCGCCGAGCGGAAGCAGCAGTTGCGTTCTGAACGAGAGCCGGTGCCACATTAGGTCAATTCTAACGCGCATCGGCGGGATTTGCTCTTTCCATTTGTTCCCGCCGGTCTATGAGTCAAGAAACAAGCGAGTGCGCGATGCAAGATACCGCCAAGCCGGCGACCAGGGTTCTGATCGTCGACGACCATCCCGTGGTGCTGTCCGGTTGCCGCACCCTGTTCGCTTCGGACCACTCGATCCGTATCGACGAGGCGACAGACGCCAAATCCGGGCATCGCGCCTATGTCAGCAAGCGGCCCGACGTTACCGTGATCGACATCAGCCTGCCCGATGTCTCCGGCTTCGAGCTGATGCGACGCATCCGCAAGGACGATCCTGGCGCCAAGATCATCATGTTCAGCATGAACGACGATCCGGCCTTCGTGGTGCGGGCGGTCGAGCTCGGGGCGCAAGGCTATGTCTCCAAGGGCGACGACCCCAGAATTCTGCTGAAAGCGGTGCGCAAGGTGGTCGCGGGCGACAATTTCATCTCACCGCAGCTCGCAGAAGCCGTGACGTTTTCCGGTGCGGCGATCAAGGCCAACCCGGCCTCGCAGATGACGCCGCGCGAGCTCGAAATTCTCCGCCTGCTCGGACGCGGTAACAAGATCGTGGAAGTCGCCGAGGCGCTCGGCATCTCCTACAAGACGGTCGCCAACACCACGTCCCTGCTCAAGCAGAAGTTGGGGGCCAAGAACCATTCCGACCTGATCAGGATCGCGGTAGAAATCGGGATGAATTGATTCCCGGGCACTGACGGCCCGGGCACTGGCGGCCCGGGCACTGGCGGCCCGGCAGCACCGAACCGGCTTCTCCAGGATGCAGCCGGTTCGGTGTGACGGATCAGCGCGCAGCCGGGCAATGCATGGACACCGCCGACACCGTCGCCGACCCAATGGGCAGAAGCGGTCTTCGTTCCTGAGATCTCCGAAATTCGGGAAAGAACGGCAAATATGCGACGTGTCGCTGCTCGACTGTGTATGCCGGCGCCGGATCGGGCCGGGAAAAATAGGAACGTTTTCTCGGACTCATCGTTTTCGCCCTTGACGGTTTCGTGACGGGCGACGAAAGGTTGCGCGAACAGTTTTGGCGGGTCCGCGACCCGGACAAGGCAAACCGGTCTGCACATGTCAACGACAGACCTTCCAAGAGAGGGCTGCGGCACCGCCGCAGCCCTTTTTGCTGGGCAGTATGCAGGCGGGAAGCGGTTTCCCGATGCCGCAAAACGCTTTATGGTGGCCCAAAGCCTCTGGCTGGTAACAGTAATTTCGTAAAATCAAAGGCTTGCAGATCGCGCTCAGGCCCGACCGGCCTTTGGAGGGCAGTTTGACTCGTTATATCTCGACCCGGGGCGAGGCCCCTGAACTCGGCTTCTGCGATGTGATGCTGACCGGGCTCGCCCGCGACGGCGGTCTTTATGTGCCGGCCGTTTGGCCACAGCTCTCCGCCGAGACCATTGCCGGCTTCTTCGGCCGTCCCTATTGGGAGGTCGCGGTCGATGTGATTCGTCCCTTCGCGGGCGGCGAGATCACCGACGCCGAGCTCGGACGCATGGCGAACGAGGCCTATGCGACCTTCCGCCATCCGGCGGTGGTGCCGCTGCGCCAGATGTCGCCGCACCAGTTCGTGCTGGAGCTGTTCCACGGCCCGACGCTCGCCTTCAAGGACGTGGCGATGCAGCTGATCTCGCGGCTGATGGACCACGTGCTCGCCAAGCGCGGCGAGCGCACCACCATCGTGGTCGCCACCTCCGGCGATACCGGCGGTGCCGCGGTCGAGGCTTTCGCCGGCCTCGAGAACGTGGATCTGATCGTGCTGTTTCCGCACGGCCGCATCTCCGAGGTGCAGCGGCGGATGATGACTTCGACGGGCGCGGCCAATGTCCATGCGCTCGCCGTCGAGGGCACCTTCGACGACTGCCAGGCCCTCGTGAAGGGGATGTTCAACAACCATCGCTTTCGCGATGCGATCTCGCTCTCCGGCGTCAATTCCATCAACTGGGCGCGCATCGTTGCCCAGGTCGTGTACTATTTCACCTCCGCCGTTGCCGTCGGCGCGCCGGCGCGCGCGGTGGATTTCGTCGTGCCGACCGGTAATTTCGGCGACATCTTTGCCGGCTATGTCGCCAAGCGCATCGGGCTGCCGGTGCGGACCCTGCGCATTGCCGCCAACGTCAACGACATCCTGGCGCGCACGCTGAAGACAGGGATCTATGAGGTGCGGGAGGTGCACGCGACGGCCTCGCCCTCGATGGACATCCAGATTTCCTCGAATTTCGAGCGGCTGCTGTTCGAGGCCGGCCGGCGCGATGCGGCGGGCGTGCGCCGTCTGATGGATTCGCTGAAGCAGTCGGGACGCTTCGTGCTGCCCGATGCGACGCTGGCCGCGATCCGCGAGGAGTTCGATGCCGGACGCGCCGACGAGACCGAGACTGCGGCCGCGATCCGTGCCGCCTGGCGCGAGGCGGGCGAGCTGGTCGACCCGCACACGGCGGTGGCGCTCGCTGTCGCCGACCGCGACACCACGGACACGAGGGTGCCGAGCATCGTGCTTTCCACCGCCCATCCGGCCAAATTCCCCGACGCCGTCGAAACAGCCTGTGGCCAGCGGCCGCAACTGCCGGCCTGGCTCGACGGATTGATGACTAAATCCGAACACATGAAGGTGATGAAGAACGATCAGGCCGAGGTCGAGCGGTTCGTGCTGTCGGTCAGCCGCGCCGCAAAGCAGGGAGTTGCCGGATGAGTGTCGAGATTTCCAAGCTTGCCTCCGGCCTGACCGTCGTCACCGACGAGATGCCCCATCTCGAGACCGCAGCGCTCGGCGTCTGGGCCGGCGTCGGCGGACGCGACGAGAGGCCGAACGAGCACGGCATTTCGCATCTGCTCGAGCACATGGCGTTCAAGGGCACGACGAAGCGCTCCTCGCGCGAGATCGTCGAGGAGATCGAGGCGGTCGGCGGCGACCTCAATGCCGGGACCTCGACCGAGACCACGTCCTACTATGCGCGGGTGCTGAAGGCCGACGTGCCGCTCGCGCTCGATGTGCTCGCCGACATCCTCGCCAACCCCGCCTTCGAGCCCGACGAGCTGGAGCGCGAGAAGAACGTCATCGTGCAGGAGATCGGCGCGGCGCAGGACACGCCCGACGACGTCGTGTTCGAGCATCTCAACGAGCTCTGCTATCCCGACCAGCCGATGGGCCGCTCGCTGCTGGGCACTGCGAAAACCTTGCGCGCCTTCAACCGCGACATGCTGCGCGGCTACCTCTCGACGCATTACCGCGGGCCCGACATGGTGGTTGCGGCGGCCGGCGCCGTCGATCACAAGCAGGTGGTCGCCGAGGCCGAGAAGCGCTTTGCGAGTTTCGAGGAGACGGCGGGCCCAAAGCCGCAAACCGCTCAGTTCGGCAAGGGCGGTGCCAAGGTGGTGCACCGCGAGCTGGAGCAGGCGCATCTGACGCTGGCGCTGGAAGGCGTGCCGCAGAACGATTTGTCGCTGTTCTCGGTCCAGGTCTTCACCAACATCCTCGGCGGCGGAATGTCGTCGCGGCTGTTCCAGGAGGTGCGCGAGAAACGTGGTCTCTGCTACTCCATCTATTCGTTCCACGCGCCCTATACCGATACCGGCTTCTTCGGACTCTACACCGGCACCGATCCGGCCGATGCGCCGGAGATGATGGAGGTCGTGGTCGACATCATCAATGATTCGGTGGAGACGCTGACCGAAGCCGAGATCGCGCGGGCCAAGGCGCAGATGAAGGCGGGCCTGTTGATGGCGCTGGAGAGCTGCTCTTCCCGCGCCGAGCAGCTCGCCCGGCATGTCCTCGCCTATGGGCGGCCGCAGACGGTGCAGGAACTGGTGGCCCGGATCGACGCCGTCAGCGTCGAATCGACCCGGGACGCGGCGCGCGCGCTGTTATCGCGGAGCCGGCCTGCCGTTGTCGCATTGGGTAGTGGCAGGGGTCTGGACACGGCGGTGTCTTTTGCGGAAGGATTGACCCGGGCGCGTGCCAAGGCGCGGCTGCATTAGGAGCCGCATTGCGGGCTGAGCCGTCCCGGGAAGCATCATCATGGCCCTCTTTCGCCTGCCGTCCAGTGGACCCGCCGCCCTCGCGCCGCGCGGCAACGGCTTGTTGTTGCGCGCGCCGCAGATGTCCGACTTTCTGCAATGGGCTCACTTGCGCGAGTCCAGCCGCGACTATCTCACGCCCTGGGAGCCGATCTGGCCGTCGGACGATCTCACCCGCTCCGGCTTTCGCCGCCGCCTGCGCCGCTATTCCGAGGACATCGCCGCGGACCGCTCCTATCCTTTTCTGATCTTCCGCGAGCTCGATGGCGCCATGGTCGGCGGTATCACGCTGGCCAATGTCCGGCGCGGCATCGTGCAGGCCGGCACCATCGGCTATTGGGTCGGGCAATCCCATGCCCATCGCGGCTACATGACGGCTGCGCTGCGGGTCCTCCTGCCGACGCTGTTCGGCGAGCTCAATCTGCATCGGGTGGAAGCTGCCTGTATTCCCACCAATACGCCGTCGATCCGGGTGCTCGAGAAGTGCGGCTTCTCCCGCGAGGGGCTGGCGCGCCGCTACCTCTGCATCAACGGGATCTGGCAGGACCATTTGCTGTTCGGCCTGTTGCATGAGGATTTCCGCGGCTGAGCGGCGCTCTGGATGCGGCGAAAGTCTGCCTGTTAGCCACCCATTTTGCGGCCTTGGGTTGGCCGATTTTGGCGATATAACGCGGCAAGGCCGGCCGGGGATCGGCCGGGATGCTTCATGGAGTATGGGCGTTGATGGTGAAGGAGCTTCGGTCTTCGCGGAATGTGTTGCGGCGGGGGACAGCGCTCGCGCTGGCATTGTCGGTTGCGCTCGCCTCGGTCCCGCCGGTGGCGGCCCAGTCCCTGAGCGACCGCTTCAAGAGCCTGTTCGGCGGCAAGTCCGACGAGCCAGCCCAACCCCAGCCCGCGCCCGCGCCGGGCCAGCCGTCGAATGATGACATCGATTGCCCGCAGGTCACGGTGCGCGCGGGGGCCTCGACCTACGCGGTCGGCGCCGCCGGCAAGCCGGCCGTTGGCAATGAGATCCGCTTCCAGGCCTCGATCACCAAGATGGCGCGCGAGTGCATCCGCAACGGCGCGGATATTCTGGCCCGGATCGGCATTCAGGGGCGCGTGATCGCTGGCCCCGCCGGAGCACCTGCCACGGTCGACGTGCCCCTGCGTATCGCCGTGGTGCAGGGCGGCGTTGGCGAGAAGGTGATTGCCTCGAAGGCCTACCGGACCACGGTCCAGATGTCGGAAGACGGCAGTGTGCCCTTCACCTTCGTCGCCGAGGATATGACCTATCCGGTGCCGTCAGCCGCGGTCGCCGATTCCTACATCTTCTATGTCGGCTTCGACCCGCAGGCACTATCGCCGGCGCCGAAGGCGCGGAGGAAGAAGCGGTAAGAAGATCTCGTGCCCCGGACGTGGCGCAGCGGCATTTCAAGCCGGCCCCGCGTCCGGGACACGAGAGTGTTTCAGCCCAACAAAAAAGCCGGCGCTTATCGCGCCGGCTTTTTTGATCGGTGAAGGCAAAGCTCTCAGTTCAGCTTTTGGCGAACCTCGGTGATGCCCTTGGCGAGCAGATCGTCGGCAACCTGGCCCCTGACCGACTGCGACAGGATCGTGGAGGCGGCCTGAACGGCGGCTTCCGCGGCTGCGGCGCGGACATCGGCCAGCGCCTGGGCCTCGGCGAGCGCGATCTTGCCCTCCGCGGTCTTGGTACGACGGGCGACGAAGTCTTCCATCTTCGCCTTGGCGTCGGCAGCGATGCGCTCGGCTTCGGCCTTGGCACTGGCGATGATGTCGGCAGCTTCGCGCTCGGCGTCGGCACTGCGCGCCTTGTAGCCGGCGAGCACCTTGGCCGCCTCCTGCTTGAGTCGCTGGGCGTCGTCGAGCTCGGCCTTGATGCGGGCCGCGCGATGATCGAGCGCGGTCATCGCCGCCTTGAAGACCCCGAGATAGCCGAACACGACCATCAGGATCACGAAAGCGACGGCGACCCAAAATTCAGGTTCGAAGAACATCTCGCCTAACCTTTCAGGGTCGCATCGACCGCGGCATTGACCGACGCAGTGTCGGGAACGACGCCGGTGAGCTGCTGCACGATCTGGCCTGCCGCATCGGCCGCGATGCCGCGGACGTTGCTCATGGCGGCTGCGCGGGTCGAGGCGATGGTCTTCTCCGCCCCGGCGAGCTTGGCCGCCAACTGCTCTTCCAGCGCCTTGCGCTCGGCGTCGGCCTGCGCATTCGCCTTGTCGCGGGATTCGTTGGCGATCGCCTGCGCCCGCGTGCGCGCCGAAGCGAGCTCGCTTTCATGGGCCTTCAGCGCCGCGTCGGACTGGTCCTTCAGCTTCTGCGCCTCGGCGAGGTCACCCTCGATCTTGTTCTGACGCGCCTCGATCGCACCGCCGATGCGCGGCAGAGCGAGCTTGGACACGATCACGTAAAGCAGGACAAAGAAGATCGCGAGCGACACAAGCTGTGAAGCGAAGCTGCTGCTCTCGAACGGCGGAAAGCCGCCACCGTGGTGACCACCGTCAGCCTCGGTATGAGCGCCCGCCGCCGGACCTTTTGCGTCGCCATGACTCTCAGCCATGGAATTCTCCTGTTGCTGTCACACGCGCCGTCCCAAGGGCTGGAACGGCGCGAAAAAACGTCGTCCTCAGAGCGGAACGAACAGCAGCAGCAGCGCGATCAGCAGCGAGAAGATGCCGAGCGCTTCGGTCACGGCGAAGCCGAAGATCAGGTTGCCGAACTGGCCCTGAGCAGCCGAGGGGTTGCGAACGGCTGCGGCGAGGTAGTTGCCGAAGATCACGCCCACGCCGACGCCCGCACCGCCCATGCCGATGCACGCGATGCCCGCGCCGATAAGTTTTGCTGATGCCGGATCCATTTTAGACTCCTTGGAAGAAAGATTGGGTTGTGGGTGGAAATTCCCCGGACCGCTCAGTGTCCCGGATGAATGGCGTCGTTGAGGTAGATGACGGTCAGGATCGCGAACACATAGGCTTGCAGGAACGCGACCAGAATCTCGAGCGCGTACAGCGCGACCGTGAGCGCCAGCGGCATGACGCCGCCGACCCAGCCGACGGCGCCGAGCGAGAAGCCGAGCATGGCGACGAAGCCCGCGAACACCTTCAGCGCGATGTGGCCGGCCAGCATGTTGGCGAACAGACGGACGCTGTGGGAGACCGGTCGCAGGAAGAACGACAGGACCTCGATGAACATGACCAGCGGCAGGATGTAGCCGGGGACGCCGTTGGGAATGAAGATCTTGAAGAACTTCAGGCCATTCTTGTAGACGCCGTAGATCAGGACGGTGAAGAACACCAGGAGCGCGAGCGCCGCGGTGACGATCAGATGGCTCGCGACCGTGAAGGTATAGGGGATGATACCTACGAGATTCGAGACGCAGAGGAACATGAAGAGCGAAAAGATCAGCGGGAAGAACTTCATGCCTTCCGCGCCGGCGTTTCCGCGGATCGTGGCCGCAATGAACTCGTAGGAGATCTCGGCGATCGATTGCAGGCGCCCGGGAACCAGCTGCGTGCCGCTCGCCAGCATCAGGATCGAGATGATCGCCACCGCCACCAGCATGTAGAGCGACGAATTGGTGAAGGCGATCGTGTGATTGCCGATATGGCCCAGGGTGAAGAGAGGCTCGATGTTGAACTGGTGGATCGGGTCGATTTTCATCAGCGCGGCATCTCTTGGTCTGCCGGGCAATGCCGGCGGGTCTCGGTCTGCCGGCCGGGCCGGCCGCACCGGCAAAGCCGGCACGATCATTCTTCTGCTGGCGGGATCGCTTAAGAACCACCGCGCCTGTTCTGACCCGCGCCCGCCGTTCTCACCACATTCACCACGCCGGCGACGAAGCCCAGCAGCAGGAACACGATAAACCCGAAAGGCGACGTCGACAGCAAGCGGTCGAACCCCCAGCCAATCCCCGCTCCCACAATGACCCCGGCGATCAACTCCGAGGATAACCGGAATCCAAGCGCCATCGCCGAGGCTCTGGCCGCTCTGTCTTCACCGTCACCTGCGGGTTGCTCGGTCTTGATCCGGCGGTCGCGAAATTCGGACAACCTCTGATCAAGACTTCCGAGCCGTTCGGAAAGCGCAGCTTCCTCGGACGACCTATCGCGATCTCCATTCTCGCCGTGCCCCGTGCCCTGTGTCATGCAACGAAGACCCGATACGCCGCGGCTGAATGGAAATTACGCCCGCCACCCTCAAAAGCCGCGCGGACCATACTGATGGCCCATAATCAAGTCAAGCCAAGTCACGATTGCGTCGCTTTCGCTTATGTGGCTGATTTAGTTGATGATATTGGCGTGCACGGCAGCGCTGCACACAGCGTGACGCCGCACCGCAGCAGCTCGCCTCATGATCGGCAGAGGCGGCCGCCCTTTCGCCGCGCTGCCGGGATCAAAGATGCCGCCGCGATCGTTGATATCGGTGTGCGTTTTGGGCGGCGGATCGCCGCACTGGGATGTAGAATTTGGGGGTGTAGAATTTGCAGGATTGCCACCTGCACGTGGTGGCGGAGAGCGCGATGAGACCAGTGACGTCATCCACAACATCCTGGATTGCGGCGGCGTTCGCCGCGGCGATGGCCGTCAGTGGCGGTCTTGTGGCCGCCCAATCCGCGCCCGACAGTGAAAACGGCCGCTTCAGCATGACGCCGATCCCCGAGGGCGTGCTGCGGCTCGACACGCGCACCGGCACGGTATCGACCTGCACCAAGAACGACGCCGGCTGGGCCTGCTATGCCGTGCCCGACGAACGTTCCGCGCTCGACGCCGAGATCGGCAGGCTCCAGGCCGAGGTCGAGAAGCTGAAGGGACAGCTTGCGGCGGGGCCGATGGTGTCGGGCAAGATCGGCGAGGCGCTGCCGAAATCCGATTCGTTGAAGAAAGCGGAGCCCAAGCTCGCCGAGGGCGAGCGCAAGATCGAGATCCCGCTGCCGAGCGATCAGGACGTCGATCGCGTGATGTCGTTCCTGGAAAGGGCCTGGCGGCGGCTGATCGACATGGCCAACCGCGTTCAGAAGGACGTGTCGGGGAAGATTTGAGAGATTGAATGACGGCCGAGAAACAGTTGACGCGGTCGGCGCCATCGACCGTACAGGCCACGTCCATCAGTACCGCTCTGTTGACGGTGCCGACGCCTGGCCGGGATTTCGTCGATCTCACTGCGGAAGCGGCGAAGTTCATCAAGGACGTTCACGCGCGCGACGGCGCGTTGACGCTGTTCATCCGCCATACCTCGGCCTCGCTGACAATTCAGGAAAACGCCGACCCGTCCGTGCTCGTCGACCTCGCCACGGCGCTGTCCCGCCTCGCGCCGGAGAATGCCGGGTGGACGCATGATGCCGAAGGGCCCGACGACATGCCCGGCCATATCAAAACCATGCTGACGCAGACCTCGCTCCAGGTCCCGGTCCTGAACGGCAGGCTTGCACTCGGCACCTGGCAGGCGATCTATCTGCTCGAGCATCGCAAGCGCCCGCACCGGCGTGAGGTGGTGCTGCAATTCGTGGGCGCGACGTCATAAACAGAACGGCCGCTTAAACAGAACGGCCGCGGAAAACCGCGGCCGTTCGTTCCTTGGGGCCGGAGCCTTGGCACCGGAGCCTTGGCTCCGGCCGATCTCGACTAGATCTGCTTGATGTCGACGTCCTCGGTCTCCGGCAGGAACAGGAGGCCGACGACCAGGCTCATGGCGGCGATGGCGACAGGATACCACAGACCGGAATAGATGTTTCCGGTGGCGGCCACGATCGCGGAGACCGTCGCCGGCAGGAAGCCGCCGAACCGGCCATTGTGCTGAAACTAACGTCGGCGTGAAACCCGCCCCAATACGACTTTTCGGCCTTGCAAACTGACGTGCACCTGACGGTTGCGGTATCGGGCGCCGGCTCGCAGTCACGGGCGTCCGGATTAACCCCTTTGCTGCAAAGCGATAATGTGTACTTGCATGCCACGGCCGCTCGGGGGAAGAATTGACGCGCTGCGGCGTTGACTCGCCGCCCGGCGTGAACGACAGCAAGAGAACGATGAACGCTCCCTCGACCCATCTCGTCATCGCCGATGACCATCCGCTATTCCGCGACGCGCTGCGACAGGCGGTGGCCGGCGTCCTGACCTCGGCCAGGATCGACGAGGCCGGATCGTTCGAGGACCTGACCAGGCTCCTGGAGCAGGCCTCGGATGTCGACCTGATCCTGCTCGACCTCTCGATGCCCGGGATCTCAGGCTTTTCCGGCCTGATCTATCTGCGCGCGCAATATCCGGCGATCCCGGTGGTGATCGTCTCGGCGTCCGACGACAGCGCCACGATCCGCCGCTCGCTCGATTTCGGTGCCTCCGGCTTCATCCCGAAGCGTTTCGGCGTCGAGACCTTGCGCGACGCCATCCTCAAGGTGATGGACGGCGACGTCTGGGTTCCCGCCGACACCGACCTCACGGCTCCGGCCGACCCCGACATGACGCGCCTGCGCGATCGCCTGGTGACGCTGACGCCGCAGCAGGTCCGGGTCCTGATGATGCTGTCGGAGGGTCTTCTCAACAAGCAGATCGCCTACGAGCTCGGCGTCTCCGAGGCCACCATCAAGGCCCATGTCTCGGCGATCCTGCAAAAGCTCGGCGTCGAGAGCCGCACCCAGGCGGTGATCGCGGCCGCCAAGATCGCCGGCGGCCAGTGGAAGCAGGGCACGCCGGCGGGGTGACGGCGTCCACTCTTCAAGTCGCGAATCTCCGATCTTGTGGGCAAAGCGGAATTATTCCGCTCGTTATTAAGACCATCGCCAATTTGAGCCGAAACCGACGTTTTCGCGCCGAGCGCCGGCCACGGCTCGGAGTACGATGAATGTGACAGAGATCACCGAGCGATTGGTTGCCTTTCGGCAGGTTGTGCATAAGCTGCGCGCATATTGTCGGGGACTGTAATGGGCGCTTTTCGTTGGTTTTCTTTGTTCGTTTCCATCTGCCTGATGTGCGGTTCAGCCCACGCCGAGCGCCGCATTGCGCTGGTGATGGGCAACTCGACCTACAAGAGCGTGCCCAAGCTCTCAAACCCTGCGAACGATGCCGCCCTGGTCGGGGGCATGTTCAAGAAGGCAGGGTTCGACTGGATCGACATCAGAACCGATCTCAATGCGACCGCGATGCGCAAAGCCCTGCGTGACTTCGGCGGACGAGCGCGAGATGCTGAGGTTGCCGTCATCTACTACGCCGGTCATGGCATCGAGTTAGATGGGACCAACTACCTCATCCCGACCGACGCGGCTCTGGAAACCGACAGCGACGTTCTCGATGAGGCCGTGGCGCTCGACCGGGCCCTGTTCGCCGTCGAGCCTGCCAAGCAGCTTCGGCTGATCATCCTTGATGCCTGCCGCGACAATCCCTTCGCCAAGTCCATGAAGCGGACGGTAGCTGCCCGTGCCATCGGGCGGGGCCTTGCGAAGGTCGAGCCGAATAGCCCGAACACCATGATAGCGTTCGCAGCGAAGGCCGGGTCTACGGCTTCGGATGGCGATTCCAAGAATAGCCCCTTCGCCGCAGCGCTGGTCGAGCGCCTGCCAACGCCCGGTCTGGACCTGCGCAAGGCATTCGGGTTCGTCCGCGATGATGTTTTGAAGAACACTGGTTACCAGCAGGAGCCGTATGTCTACGGCTCGCTTGGCGGTGATGATGTGCCGCTTGTTGCAGCGAAGCCTGTCGTGACGGGGCCACAGGCCAACCCGGATAGCGAAATCCGGCGCGACTATGAGCTGGCGCTCCAGCTTGGTACTCGCGATGTATGGACTGCTTTTATTAATCGCTACCCAAGTGGATTCTACACCGATCTTGCAAAGGCCCAACTCAATCGGATCGCAGCAGAGGAGGTCCGTGCAGCCGCGACCGAGAAGGCTCGGCAGGCTGAAGATGAAAAGGCTCGGCTTGCCGCCGACCGCGCAAAGAAGACCGAACAGGACAAAGCCGCCGCCACTGCGAAGACTGCTGAGGAAGCGCGGCTCGCTGCCGAGAAGGCCAAGCAGGTCGAGGAGGCGAAAGCAGCCGCCGCCGAGCAGCGCCGCAAGGAGATCGAAGCTGCTGTTGCAAAGGCTCTTGCCGACAAGCAGACCGCCGATCAGAAGGTTGCGGCCTTGCCATCTCCCGCATCGTCACCTGAACCGGCACAGTCCCCGCAGGAACTCGCCAAATCAGTCCAGTCCGAGCTTCGCCGCGTCGGCTGTCTTGCCGATGAGGAGAGCGGCGAGTGGAGCGCAAAGTCGCAGCGCTCCCTGACACTGTTCAACAAGTACGCAGGAACGAAGCTCAACACGGCCCTTGCAGGCTCAGATGCGTTGGATGCGATCAAGGCCCGGTCAGGCCGCGTGTGCCCGCTGGTCTGTGATCATGGTTTCAGGGCCGATGGAGATGCCTGCGTGAAGATCGCGTGTCGTGCTGGCTATCGCGTCAACGGTGACAACGAGTGCGAGAAGGTTCAGAACAAGAAGCCCGTCGCGACCCGCGAAGATACCAAGCCGAGAGACGACGCGAGAAAGAAGAGCGAGGCTACGCCTGCCAAGCCACAGGCGACTGGACAATTGATTTGCAATAGTGCCGGTTGCCGTCCCGTAAAGCCCGGATGTCGGGTGGTGCCCTATCAACAGTTCAAGCACGGGACAAATAGCGTCGGTCAGCCACAGGAGGAGTGCAATTAGCTCGCTATCGCCGTTTGTTGGTCCCAGTATCGGCTTGCTGTCCCGGCTTGATGGCGCATCGAGTTGGGCGAGGGTCTCGGATGTCGCCTACTGGCACCTTTGCAGAAGACAATCTCACATCCAAGGAGCGTCCGGAGTAGATCCTCTGTGGCACTGACTACGAAACGTTTACGGCCTTGTAGATCCCGCGTGAACGCCCAACTGCTTCGCAATCGCGGTGGCAGGTCGTGGTCCGGAACTTTGCCAATGCTGTGTCGTTCCCGTGAGCGGGCTCGAATGTAGGTAGAGGCGATGAAATGGATGCTGGTGGTTTTGGTAGGCGGCGTCTCGCCCGTCAACACCGATCTGGTGTTCGACAAATTCAGCGACTGTCTCGCCGCCGAGGAGCAAATGAGAAAGCACTACGCTGATGCGTTCGATGCGTGGGACCGGATGGCTGCGGCAAGGATCGACCGGCGTAGGGACTACAAGAAAGCCCGTGACATTGAGGCCAAACGGCTTTTGAGCAACGTGGGAACGTGCGTCCCGCACGGTGGTGGCGATCAGCAGCCGGTCACTGCTCCGCAACAGCAACCCTCTGCTCCATCGTCGCAGCAACCTGCTGTGTCGCCCTCGCAGCAGCAACCGGCACCGCGAACTTAGTATCAGCGATGTCATGCAAATCTCGGGCGAAACGCGCCGCGAGACGGCGATGGCGTGTCTGCGGGGTCGTAGGATGGGTAGAGCACTTTGCGAAACCCATCGTGTTTCGGCGTAGATGACAGTGTGATGGGTTTCGCTTCGCTCTACCCATCCTACGAGCTGCAAATCTCAACCGCCCGGGACGTCGCGCCATGTTTCCTCGACGGCGCCCGCCTACTCCGCCGCCACCATCTGCTGCATCCGCCATTGTCCGAGCAGGGCGCGCAGTGAGGCCGGCTTCACCGGCTTGTTCAGGACCGCGATTTTCTCGTCCCGCGCGGCCATTTGCACGGCGGGGCTGCGGTCGGCGGTGATCAGGATCGCTGGAATGCCGTCGCCGAAGCGGCGGCGGATATCGCGGATGGCGGCGATGCCGTTGCCGCGGTCGAGGTGATAGTCGACCAAGAGACCGGTGACGCGCCGTCCGGCTGTTTCGATTGCCGCGATCGCGCCTTCGGGATCGGCGACCGCGATCACCTCGGCGTCCCAGGCCTTCAGCAGCGTGCGCATGCCGTCGAGGATCGCCGCGTCGTTCTCGATGCAGACGATCAGGGCGCCCGAGATCGGCCTGCGCGCCAGCGGCGTCGCGCTGGTCACGGCGGCGGTGTGGGTAATCGCCTTCGCCGTCGGGACGGTCACCGAGAACACCGAGCCGCCGCCGGCATTGGCGTCGATGGCGATGCCGTGCTTGAGCACGCGCGCCAGCCGTTCGACGATCGAGAGGCCGAGCCCGAGCCCGCGCGCAATCCGCGCCCCCTGCTCCAGACGATGGAATTCCTTGAAGATCTCGCCGCGCTTGACAGAAGGAATGCCGACGCCGGTGTCGTAGACGCAAATCTTCAGCGAGGCGCCGCGGCGGCGGCAGCCGACCAGCACGCGGCCGCGCGGGGTGTACTTGATCGCGTTCGATACCAGGTTCTGCAGCAGCCGCCGCAGCAGGAGCCGGTCCGATTCGACTGGCAGCGAGCAGGGCACGAAGGCGAGCTCCAGGCCCTTGGCGCGCGCGATCGGTGCGAACTCGATCTCCAGCGAGCGCATCAGATCGGCCATCTTGAAGCTCGAGATCGAGGTCGCCATCGCGCCGGCGTCCAGCCTCGAGATGTCCAGCAGCGCGCCGAGGATCTCTTCGATCGCCTGCAGCGATTCGTCGATGTTCTCGACCAGCCGCGTCTCCTCGCCGCTGTGCTGGCGCTCGACCAGGCTCGTGACATAGAGCCGCGCCGCGTTCAGCGGCTGGAGAATGTCGTGGCTGGCAGCGGCGAGGAAGCGGGTCTTGGAGATGCTGGCGTCTTCCGCCGCGCTCTTGGCCAGGGCCAGCTCGGAGTTCAGCCGCGTCAGCTCCTCGGTGCGGTCGCGCACGCGCTTTTCCAGCGTCGCGTTGGCGCGCTCCAGCGCTTCCGCAGCTTCGAAGGTGGGCGTGACGTCGGTGAAGGTGATGACGAAGCCGCCGCCGGGCATGCGGTTGGTCAGCACCTCGATCACCATGTGGCGTTCCAGCAGGCGTTCGAGATAGGGCTCGCTGTCGGTGGTGTAGGCGGCAAGCCGCCGCTCCAGCACGGCTTCGCGCCCGACCGGATCGGCCGGATTGCTCACGTCCATGAATTCCAGGATTTCGCGCAGCGGCGTGCCGAACTGGATGAAGTGCGGGGGCACGTTGAGAAGATCGCCGAACTGCCGGTTGGAGCAGATCAGTTGCAGGTCGGCGTCGAACACCGCGATGCCCTGGCGCACGTGGTTGAGCGCGGCCTGGAGGATCTCGCGGTTGAAATGCAGTGCCGCGTGCGAATCGTCGAGCAGCTTGAGTGCGGCTTTGGCCGAGACCGTGCGCTTGCGCAGCAGCAGCGACATCACGAGGCGCGAGGAGGCCGCGCCGATCGAGGAGGCGATCAGGTGCTCGGCGTGCTGCAAAAGCTCGAAATCGGCCGGGGCTCCGGGCTCCAGCCGCACGTTGCGCCGTGCAGAGAATGCCTCGAAGGAATGCCGCGCGCGGTCGGGTCCGAGATATTGCGCCACCGTGGTCTGGATGTCCTGCACGGTGACGGTGGTGCGCCAGCGGCGGAAACTCGGGGAAATCGGCGCGAGCGTGTTGGGCACGAACAGATCGGCCTGCAACAGCTCGATGGACGACGGCCGGCGCGACAGCGACAGCAGCACATAGGTCAGGACGTTGAGCGAGAGCGACCAGATGACGCCGTGCATCAGCGGCTGCAGGTCGGCGCCGAACAGCGCCTGCGGCCGCAGCGCCTCGATCCCGAGCGGCCCGTGCTGAAGCAGCAGGATGCCAGCCGTCGAGGTATCCATGAAGCTCGGGATGAACAGCGTGTAGAGCCAGACGGCGAAGCCGACCAGCATGCCGCCGATTGCGCCGCGCGCGGTCGCCCGCCGCCACAGCAGTCCGCCGAAGAAGCTCGGTGCAAGCTGGGCGATGGCGGCAAAGGAGAGCAGGCCGATCGCCGCGAGCTGGGTGTTGCCGAGCGCGCGATAGTAGAAATAGGCCATCACCATGATGGCGAAGATCGCAAGCCGGCGCGAGCGCAGCAGGAAGTCGCTGAAATCGGCACCGCCGGTCCGTCCCTCCGGCCGCCGTTGCAGCACCAGGGGCACCACGAGGTCGTTCGAGACCATGATGGAGAGCGCGACGCATTCGACGATCACCATTGCGGTCGCCGCCGACAAGCCGCCGACGAAGACGGCGACGCTGAGCAGCTCGGCGCCGCCTTCCATCGGCAGCGCCAGCACGTACATGTCGGGATCGGCCGCGCCGAACGGGAAGGTGACGAGGCCGGCGAGTGCGATCGGGATCACGAACAGGTTGATGGCGACGAGGTAGAGCGGGAACAGCCAGCGCGCGCGGCCGACCTCGGCATCCGAAGCGTTCTCGACGACGCTGACGTGGAACTGGCGCGGCAGCAGCATGACTGCGCATAGCGACAGCAGCGTCATGGTCAGGAAGTTGCCGATCGACGGCGAATAGTTGATGGCGCGCACCGCCTCCGGCGTCTTCATGGCGCGCTCGATCAATTCCTGCGGCGAGAACATCCAGAAGGTGACGAAGATGCCGGCGGCGAGGAAGGCGACCAGCTTGACGATGGATTCGGTCGCGACCGCCAGCATCAGGCCGTGCTGGTGCTCGGTGGCGTCGGTCTGCCGCGTGCCGAACAGCACGGCAAAGGCGGCCATCGCCAGCGTCACCATCAGCGCCACGTCGCCGACGATCGGGATGTGGGAGAAGGCCTGGTCTTCGCTCAGGATCGTTTCGAGCGAAGAGGCGACCGCTTTGAGCTGAAGCGCGATGTAGGGCACCGAGCCGATGATCGCGATCAGTGCCACGGTGGCCGCCACCGCCTGGCTCTTGCCGTAGCGGGCCCCGATGAAGTCGGCGATCGAGGTGATGTTGTGGGCCTTCGCCAGCTGGATCACGCGGCGCAAGACGCCGGCGCCGAGCCCGATCATCAGGATCGGGCCGACATAGATGGCGAGGAAGTCGGTCGAGGTGCGGGTGGCGAAGCCGACCGAACCGAAGAAGGTCCACGAAGTGCAGTAGATCGCCAGCGACAGCGGATAGATCAGTCCGGGCGAGCGGCCGCGCCCGGCCGGCGAACGGCGGTCGCCATGGCTCGCCACCAGGAACAGGAAGCCGATATAGCCGAAGGCGGCGGCGATCACGCCCCAGTCGTGCAGCATGGCGAGCACGCTTCTCCCTGGGCGCCGGCGGCGCCCGAACGCATTTTCCCTGTAAATCTAGCGCGTTGGGCAGGCGCAAGCGATAGCGAAATGCCGCGCCCGGCGGCGGAACCAGGGTTGTCGTTAAGGTGCTCGCTTGCGGCAGGGGCCTATCCTGCCCTGGAGGGCCCCCTCCAGGGGAGGCTGGAAGGAAAGCCTACTCCGCCGCCAGCGACTTTTCGCGCAGCGGCAGGCCGAGGCGGTCCCACACTTGCAGCAGGGCTTCGGCGAGCTGATCGATCAGGCCGTCGTCGTGATACGGCGAGGGCGTGATGCGCAGCCGCTCGCTGCCCTTGGCGACCGTCGGATAGTTGATCGGCTGGATGTAGATACCGTGCTCCTCAAGCAAGAGATCGGAAGCCTGCTTGCACTTCTCGGGATCGCCGACGAACAGCGGCACGATGTGGGTGTCGCTCGACATCACGGGCAGTCCGGCGGCGTTGAGGATCGCCTTGACGCGGGCGGCACGGTCCTGATGGCGCTCGCGCTCCCAGTTCGAGGTCTTCAAGTGCTTGATCGCGGCGGTCGCGGCCGAGCAGATCGCCGGCGGCAGCGCGGTGGTGAAGATGAAGCCTGGCGCATAGGAGCGCACGGCGTCGATGATCTGGCCGTTGGCGGCGATGTAGCCGCCGAGGCAGCCGAACGCTTTCGCCAGCGTGCCTTCCAGAACGTCGATGCGGTGCATGACGCCGTCACGTTCGGCGATGCCGCCGCCGCGCGGGCCGTACATGCCGACGGCGTGGACCTCGTCGACATAGGTCATCGCGCCGTATTTCTCGGCGAGATCGCAGATCTTGGCGAGCGGGGCGACGTCGCCGTCCATGGAATAGAGGCTCTCGCAGACGATCAGCTTCGGCCGGTCCGGGCCGGCCGCTTTCAACAGCGCCTCGAGATGCACGAGATCGTTGTGGCGGAACACGACCCGCTCGCGGCCCGACTGGCGGATGCCCTCGATCATCGAATTGTGGTTGAGCTCGTCCGACAGAATGAGACAGTTCGGAATCAGCCTTGCGATGGTCGGGATGCCGGTCTGGTTCGAGACGTAGCCCGAGGTGAACAGCAGCGCGGCTTCCTTGCCGTGGAGATCGGCGAGCTCGGCCTCGAGCTGGACCAGCGGATGATGCGTGCCGGCGATGTTGCGGGTGCCGCCGGCACCGGTGCCGACGCGCGTCGCGGTCTCGACCATGGCGCCGACCACTTTCGGGTGCTGGCCCATGCCGAGGTAATCGTTGGAGCACCAGATCACCACGTCGCGCTTGCCCTTGGGCGAGTGCCAGACCGCGTGCGGGAATCGGCCGGCCGTGCGCTCGAGGTCGGCGAACACGCGGTAGCGCCGCTCGGCGTGCAGACGATCGAGGGCGGAGTCGAAGAACTGGTTGTAATCCATCGGCAAACCTGCAACGGAACCCGGCCACGGCGGCCACTCGTTTTTAGAGCTTTTCCAGCTCCAATGTCCATGCGCCCGCACACATTTGTGCCCCGGCGCGCGGGTATATCGATAGCGTCGCACCGCGGGCGATAGTTGATGTGGATCAAGCGCCTAATACTTGCCGCCGGCGCGGACCGAGGCTCCTGGGAAGGCGAGGGACCGGTGCAGCTCGCTTGGACATTTTGTCCATGGGGCGCGCTCCGTCCATGATGGTTGAGCCGGTCGCGCCGATATCGCCGCCTTGCTTCGAGGAGGCGCGGATCGGCCCGGCAAGCTCATGCGAAAGGACGCCAGATGAAACGTGTCATGATTTTGAACGGTCCAAACCTCAATATGCTCGGCATCCGCGAGCCGCACATCTACGGCACGACGACGCTCGCAGAGGTCAACGCGAGTTGCGAGGACGTGGCGGCAAAGCTCGGCCTCAAGCTCGCCTTCCACCAGTCCAACCATGAAGGCGTCCTCGTCGACCTGATCCAGTCGGCGAGGCAGGATGCCGACGCCATCATCATCAATCCGGCCGGCCTCTCCTTCACCTCGGTCTCGATCATGGACGCGATCAAGACCTTCGAGGGCCCGGTGCTGGAAGTCCACATCTCCAACATCCACGCCCGCGACGAATATCACCGCCACTCGAAGATCTCGTTCGTCGCGACCGGCGTGATCTGCGGGCTGGGGCCGTTCGGGTACATCGCGGCGCTGCACGCGATCGCGAACATGAAGTGAGCTGCTCGTCGAAGGGGAGGATGGCCGGGACATAGGCGAGCGGAAGCGCCGCCGCCTTTCGGACGGCTATGCCCGGCCACGACGACTGCGCTCAGGTCGTCCGAAATTGCAGCACGCCATCCTTCGTCTCCGCCGTCAGCCGGCCCTCGACGATCATGTAGTTGACGTGGGCGACCAGTTCGCCGGCGGCAAAGCCCATCTGGTGCTCGTCGAGCACATGCTTGTTGAACACCACGGGCACCAGGGCGCGCGAGGTCTGCGGCACTTTGCGGCAGGCTTCCGCGATCAGGCGGCAGCGCTCTTCGTGGTGGTCGGCGAGCTGCTTGATGCGGGTCTTCAGTCCGTAGAACGGCACGCCGTGGCCGGGCAGCACCAGCACGTCATAGGGCAGCGTCGTGGTGAGGCTGGCGAGCGAGGCCAGATATTCGCCAAGCGAGTTCTGGTCGGGCTCCACGGCCCAGACGCTGACATTGGGCGAGATCTTGCTCAGCACCTGGTCGGCGGAGAGGAACAGCTTGTCGTCGGCGCAATACAGCATCACCTGGTCGAGCGCGTGGCCGCCGCCGGTGATCACCTTGAAGCGGCGCGTGCCGATCACGACGTCGTCGCCATGGGAGATGCGGCGGTAGGACGGCGGCAGCACCGAAACGCGCTTGAGATAATCCTGGCCGCGGCCCAGCAGTCTTTCGGTGAGCGACTCGTCCATGCCGTGGCGGCGGAAGAACAGCCGTTGTGCTTCCTTCCGCTCCGCGGTGCCGCGGTTCTGGTGATAGACCGATTGCAGATATTCGACCTGCGACATCACCAGCGGGCAGTTGAACCGCTCGACGATCCAGCCCGCGAGCCCGACATGGTCGGGGTGAGAGTGGGTGACGATCAGGCGCGTGATGTTGATGCCCTTCAGCGGACCGTCGAACAGCTTGGTCCAGGCCTCGATCGTCTCCTCGTTGCCGAAACCGGCATCCACCATGGCATAGCCGTCGCCGTCGGCGAGCAGATAGATGTTCACGTGGTTGAGGCGGAACGGCAGCTTGAGTCGCGCCCACAACACGCCGGGCCTGACCTCGACGATCTCGTCGTGGCCGGGGTGCTGTTCCCAGGGATAGCGCAGGGCCTCGGCTGAGGATTGTGCAGTGTCGGTTTTCGAGTTCATGCTACCGGCTTAAACCGGGCGCGAGCAGGGCGCCAGCCGAAAAAGGGCGGGAGCCGGCCGTCGCATGGCCGTCATACCGGGTAAGCTTTTTCCGCGATGTGGGACGCTCGTGCTCCGAACTCGGTCACCTCTCCCGCTTGCGGGGGAGGTCGGCGCGGAGCGCCGGGTGGGGGTTCTCTCCCCACGGGGATATTCTCGACACGCCGCGACAATCCCATTGCGGAGGCACCCTTTCCCCAACCCTCTCCCGCAAGCGGGAGAGGGAGCGCAGCCCCGATGCCGCAGGCGTCTACGCCGCCCGCATGTTGTTGAGGAACGCGTCGATCTCTCCGCGCAGCATGTCGGCTTCGCGCCGGAGCGCGTCGGAGGCGCCCAGCACTTCGCTCGCCGCAGCGCCGGCCTCGGCGGAGGCGGTGGAGACGCCGACGATGTTGCTGGAGACTTCGCTGGTGCCGCCCGCCGCATGCTGGATGTTGCGCGCGATTTCGCGGGTGGCGGCGCCCTGCTCCTCGACCGCGGCCGCGATCGTCGTGGTCACGTCGTTGATCTCACCGATGATCCGGCCGATGCCCTGGATCGCGCCGACCGCCGATGTTGTGATCTCCTGCATGCCGGCGATCTGGGTGCGGATTTCCTCCGTCGCCCTGGCGGTCTGGCTCGCAAGGCTCTTCACCTCGGAGGCGACCACTGCAAAGCCGCGGCCGGCCTCGCCCGCACGCGCCGCCTCGATGGTGGCGTTGAGCGCGAGCAGATTGGTCTGCGAGGCGATGGTCTGGATCAAATCGACCACGACGCTGATGCGGCTCGCGCTGTCGGCGAGGCTCTGCACCGTGGCGTCGGTCGCGCCGGCTTCGTCGACGGCCTTCCTGGCGATCTCGGCGGAGGTCACCACCTGGCGGCTGATCTCCTCGATCGAGGACGACAATTGCTCGGTGCCGGCCGACACCGTCTGCACGTTGACCGAGGTCTCCTCGGCGGCGGAGGCGACCGCGTTCACCAATGCATTGGACTGGTCGGCGGTGTTCGACATGCTCTGCGCGGTCGATTGCATCGAATTGGCCGACTGCGCCAGATTGTCGAGCGCCGAGCGCACCGTGTTTTCGAATTCGGCGATCTTCGCTTCCATGCGTGCGGCCCGCTCCGCCTTGGCGACACGGTCCTTGTCCTGCTCGCTGGTGAGCGCCCGGGCTTCGATCATGCTGTCGCGGAACACGGTCAGCGTGTCGGTCATCGCGCCGATCTCGTCATTGTGCTTGCCGCGTGCAATCTCGGTGTCGAGGTCGCCGGCCGAGAGCAACTGCATGGCGCGCTGGAGCCCGGTGATCCTGCGCAGGATGTTGCGGCCGACATAGAGCCAGACGAACAGCGCCGAGCCGACCAGCATCAGCGCCCCAAGGGCCAGCATCGCGGTCGTCGCAAGCGAGATCTCCTGCCGCGCCTGGAAGGCCGAGGCGTTGGTCTCCTTCTGCACGCCCTCGACGAGCTGCTGCACGCTGATGCCGAGGCCGACATTGAGCTTGCGGGTCTCGTCCAGGATGGTCTGGCCGTAATCGACGGAGTCGAGCTCCTTCTCACGCAGGTTGAACACGCCGGTCTTGCCGGTGCCGAGCGCGAGCAGCTTCTCAGCCGTCTCGCGCAGCATCTTGCTGCCCTGATTGTCCGGCAACAGATCGAGGTTGGACCGCAGGCGGCCCTGGGCCGTCTTGAATTCCTTCTGGATGTCGTCGAGCTTGTCGCTCGTGTTCGCCGACAGCGCTGCGCTCATATCGGCGGCGGCGAGATTGCCGCTGGCGACGACATTGCCGAGCTGACCGACGGTCTGCACGGCGTCGCTGGCATCTGCGGCGGACAGGTCGGCCGAGCCGAGAATGGCGTTGACCCGGGTCTGTGCGTCCAGCATCGCCGGGCTGGCTGCGCCGACGAACGCGCTCTGCGCGTCGCGAAGGGCGTCATATTGCTTGTCATGAAGGGCGGCGACGTCCAGCCGTTCGCGGGCGGCCTTGGTCAGGCTCTGGGCCGCCTCGTTGATGCTCTTCATCGTATCGCCGAGTCCGGAGACGACGGTCTTGTCGCCGCCGAGCTCGATGATCTCGGTGAGCTTGTGCTGCGTCTGCTCCTGCAATTCCCTGAGCTTCTTGGTGCGCTCGGTCAGGGCTTCCTCGCTTTGCGCCGCAAGCAGGGCCGGGCCCTGTGCCGCAAGGCTCGCGCTCAGGGCCGACAATTGCAGGCTGGCGGCAAGGCGCGGAATGTCCCGCCCGCTCAGTTCGGTCATGCGTCCGCCGAGATTTTGCAGCGCCAGGCCGGCGCCGGCCGAGATCACGAGCCCCATGCCGGCGATCACCGCGAAGGCGGCGAACAAGCTGCCGCGCACGCCCCATGTCGGCATCTTGAACCGAGGCCGCAAGCGGCCAAGGAAGCGGCCAAGGCTCAGATGGATCGCCATCGAAATTCCCCCAACGTTCTTCGTTCTGTTTTGCCGGCAGCAGTATCGGCGGCCCGGGTTAAAAAATCGCAATTGGCGCAATTGTTTGCCACGTTCCGCAGAGCGAAAAAAAGAGGGCCGGCGAGATCGCCGGCCCTCCGTGATGGTAAGATTGCGGTAACCGATCAGTAGCGCGCGACTGCCGGACTTGCCCAGTTGAAGCGGTAGTTGACGCCCGCCTTGATGGTGTGGTCGTCGGTGGTGAAATTGCCGGTGCCCACCAGCGGGCCCGCGATGAAGTGCGCGTCCCCGAAATTGTAGTACTGGTACTCGGCCTTGGCCGACCAGTTCGGCGCGAACATATATTCGAGGCCGGCGCCGACGGTGTAGCCGTTGCGGTGATCGCCATCGATGATGAAGCCGGTCGGCACGCCGGCGACCGTCACCTTCTCGTTGTTGTCCGAATAGGCGTAGCCGCCCTTCACATAGAGAAGCCCGGGGCCCCAGGTGTAGCCGACGCGGCCGGTGATCGAGCCGAGGCCGCGCTGGTCGTTGGTGTAGGCGACGCCGCCCGGAAACACTGCACCGACGCTACCGGAGAGCCAGGAATACTGGCCTTCGACGCCGACCACGAAGCTCGGGTTGAGCTGCCAGTCTGCTCCGACCTGCACGCCGCCGAGGAAACGGCCGTTGCCGTTGTTGCCGGTGGAAAGGCCGTTGAAATTGTTGTCGCTGGAGAACGCGCCGCCGACATGGCCGCCGATATAGAACCCGGTCCAATTGTAGATCGGCGCGGCATAGGCCGGCGCGGGCGCCTTGTAGTAGCTGCGGCTGCCGAGATCGGCGCCGACGGCCGGCGCAGCCGCGCCCATTGCGAGCAGCGCCACGGACGCAAACAGAATCTTCTTCATAGTCCAAACTCCAATACTCAAAGGTCCCCGGCGGGCGCGCTGTTCGCGCCGGCGTTGGTTTTGCAGATAGCTCGCTTTTGACGAAAATGCAGTCACATGCATGGCACAGCGAGACCCAACCCAACTTATTGGGCTGCAAATGATTTTCGTGCCTAATGCCGGCTTAAGAATTGCTGAAGGAAAGCTTAACGTCGCGGCTCGTCGGTAACCTGCGGGCGTCCCGTGTTAACCAAGACGCCGCCGCGCCTCATCGCGCATCTGCTGGCGGAACGCGGCGCGCTTTGCGGGGCGGTCTTCCTCGCGCACGTCATGGCGATCGAAGATGTCGAACTTCTCCAGGATGGGGTAGCGATCGCTCGCCATCGCGAGCACGCGCAGCACCTTGGTCGCCTCTGGCGTCGGGCCGCTCACCTCCCAGCGCCGGATGGTGTCGGCGCCGCTTTTCTCCGGCAATCCGCAGAGCTTGGCCATGTCGGCCGCGGTGAGCTTCCGCTCGATCGCATCGGAGAGGTCGGCACGGAGTTGCTTCAGTTCGGGGCCGGTCATGTCGCCTCAATATGCGGAATCGATGAGGTCAATTCACTAGCGCTGATTCGCGTCCATCCGAAGGCCGCGAACGCACGCGCTGGGCTCCGGCGCCCTCGCGCGTGCACGGAGTTATGAACGGGCGCCTCTGGAAATCGTCCGGTGAATGAACAG
This sequence comes from Bradyrhizobium diazoefficiens, assembly GCF_016616425.1. Lineage (NCBI taxonomy): Bacteria > Pseudomonadati > Pseudomonadota > Alphaproteobacteria > Hyphomicrobiales > Nitrobacteraceae > Bradyrhizobium > Bradyrhizobium diazoefficiens. The sequence continues at coordinate 7,099,016 of NZ_CP067101.1, read as the reverse complement.
ATGGCACGACGGCCCCCAGCGACGGAGGGATTAGCCATGACAGGTATCAATTTCGCCTTTGCCGCCCTTATTTCTACCGGACTTCTCGTCGCGCCCTTCGCGGTTGAGGCGAAGAAGCACCGGTCGGGCAGACATCGCGGCGCCGGTGTGGTGGCCCCGGCCTATGGGGGCGCCGCATTGCCGGCAGCGCAGCCGAGGGCGTCCTACGGGTCGTCCGGACCGTCGGTCGGAACGGTCACGGCGCCGTCGGTCGGATCGTACAATTGGCCGTCGGTGGGCGTGACCAACTCGGTTCCCACCTGGAGCAACACCACCCGATAGAGCGATGCCGATCAGCGTGTCGGGCGAGACGCGAGCACCCGATTCCGTCCGTCGCGAATTGGCATCACCCTGTGACCCGCCTTGAGCGGAAGAGCTTCCTGTCGGAAACCGGCCTGGATATGTGAGCCTCAGCGATATCGATCGAGGCATGCAGCATTGCCTGCAATTGCTGGGCTCCAGATCCGGCTGATCAGGTCACCCTTGCTGACCACACGCGCGCGTTGCGCGACGAGATAGAGCACGAGATCGAATATTGCGGCTGCAACGCCACGGCTGCCCCGCCGCAGGTGACCTCCCGCAGGACGCCGTCGAGCACGTTGTTTTCAAAGCGAAATCGCACGTCTTCGTCGTCTCAAGCAAAAATCAAAATCGTCTCAGGTGAAAATAAATCGTTCGCGAAGGCCGCGAGCCCGTCCGGGAGGCATGGTGAAGCGACCAATGAAGTGTCGATATCTCGGCACAACGGAGCTTTCCATGTCCCAAATCGATCACCCGATTCATTCGACCGGCCCGGAGGTTGTGGGCTCGCGCATTTCCAAGCTCATCGCCTTTCTGTACGGAATCGCGGCGTATCTCGTGTTTTTCGTCACCATTCTCTATGCCATCGGCTTCGTGATGGGGGTGATGGTGCCGAAGACCATCGACACGGGAATCCAGACTTCGGCCGCTGAAGCCGTCATCATCAATCTGCTTCTGATGTCGTTGTTCGCGGTTCAGCACAGCGTGATGGCGCGCCCGCAGTTCAAGGCCTGGTGGACGCAGTTCGTGCCCAAGCCGGTCGAGCGAAGCACCTACGTGCTGCTCGCAAGCCTGTCATTGCTCCTCCTGTTCTGGCAGTGGCGTCCGCTGCCGTCGGTGATATGGAGCGTCGAGAATCCGGATATCGCCGTGACACTGGTCACGGTGTCCTTCGTGGGATGGGTGCTGGTGTTCACTTCGACTTTCATTATCAACCATTTCGAATTGTTCGGATTGCATCAGGTGACCAACCATCTCGTCGGTAAGGAGATGCCGCCGCCACGTTTCAAGACGCCGCTGCTCTACAAATTCGTCCGCCATCCGATTTATCTCGGCTTCGTCGTCGCTTTCTGGGTGACGCCGACGATGACTGCGGGTCATCTGCTGTTCGCAGTCGTGACCACGCTCTACATCTTCGTCGGCATCGCGCTGGAGGAGCGCGATCTCGTCGATCTCTTCGGCGACGAATACCGGCAGTACAAGCAACGGGTCTCCATGCTTATTCCCTGGCGCCGGTCGGTATAGTCTCAGCCTCGTTCGGCGCGTCGTCCGAAAGGACGTGCGGGGCGCCGATGCGATAAGAAGTTCTTGGAAAAGGAAACGGCCAAATGAAACATTTCGGAAACTGCTTCTGTGGCGCGGTGACGATCGAGGTCACGGGTGCACCGGAGGCGATGGGCTATTGCCATTGCCGGTCCTGCCGGTCGTGGTCGGGCGGCCCGGTCAACGCCTTCAGCCTGTGGAAGCCCGAAGCCGTGCGCATCACCGAAGGCGCCCAGAATGTCGAGACCTTCGCCAAGACGCCGCTCAGCCAGCGCAAATATTGCAGGAAGTGCGGCGGTCATCTCATGACCAACCACCCGCCGCTCGGTCTGATCGACGTCTTCGCCGCCACCATCCCGACGCTTGCATTCGCGCCCGGCGTTCACGTCAACTACGCCGAGACCGTGCTGCCAATGCGTGACGGTCTGCCCAAGCTGAAGGATTTTCCGGCCGAGTTCGGCGGCAGCGGCGAGATGATGCAGGAATAGCGCCTTTATTCGAGGGCGCTTCCCGCGGCCATCCTTCGAGACGCCCGCCGTTGGCGGGCCCTCAGGATGAGCATTGGGCTACCGAGCCGCCTGGTTCTAAGAAAGCCCAAGGCGGGCGATGCATTCTACAGGTTGAACGATATCCATTCTCGTGCGTTAATACACCACCGCCATGCTAGAACTTGGGCGTAGGTGGCTGAGAGACATGTTGCGCTCCCGCCTTTATGCAGAGATAGCGCACCATGCCGCATCATAAGCTGATCGCGCGATTGCAGTCCATCGTTGGTCTGTCTCGCCAAGATCAAATCCGGCTTTCAAGTATGCCCTACAAGATCAAGACGCTTGGCAATGGCGACTTCCTCTTGCGCGAGGGCGACAGACCGACGCATTCCACGGTCGTGATGAGTGGATTCCTTTCTCGACAGCGGGTGATCTCCACCCGAAACCAGATTTCATCATTCTATATACCGGGCGATATGCCGGATCTTCACAGTCTTCACGTGCCTTACGTCGACCATGAACTCTGCAGCATCGGCAGTTCGACCGTAGCGTCAATACCTCACGCTTATCTCAGAGACCTGATGGCCGAATCCCCTCAGGTTACGCAGGCGTTTTGGCGCGAGACGCTGATCCATGCTGCCATCTATCGCGAATGGGTTGAAAATCTTGGCGCTCGCCAGGCCTTGGGCAGGATTGCGCATCTCCTGTGCGAACTCGCCACCCGGCTGGAGCTCGTCGGTCTGCTCGACGCTTGCAGCTTCGATCTGCCCTTTACACAACAGAACGTTGCCGATGCATGCGGACTGTCGGTGGTTCATGTGAACAGGACACTTCAGGAACTCAGATCCGAGCGGCTCATCGAGTGGGAGCATCGCAGCATTCGGCTCCTTGACCGCCCTGCGCTCGAAGAGGTGGCCGAGTTCAGCCCTCATTATCTTCACACACTGGAAACCGGCCGATCGCCCGTTGCGAGCGGGAGAGGCCCAGAGAAGCAGAGCCCGGCGGCTCGATAGGTCACAGGCGCGAGCTGAACCAGGATCGCTGTCCGGAAAGAAAAGGTCGCATGCGGCGGCTCGCCTCGATGTCGTTGGGCCATTAACGATGCCACGAGCGCGGTGAATGACGACCAAAGGCCGCAAGAGAGTTGGAAGTCCGAACGCGCCAGCCGCCGTGGCGTCAATGTTTTGCGTTCGTATTCCGATAGACGATCGACACGCAGAACAAGCGGTCGGATGCAGAGCGCACCTCGATTGCCAAGTCAGGTCGTTCGCCGGAATACATGGATTCCTTGGCTATCCCAACAAGCGTTTGCAGCGCCTCGATCTCCGCGGCCTTGTGATCGGGAAGGCTCAAACCTTCTTCGTCGGCAAAGATATCGCGGCCACTTTGGATGTCGAAGAAATAGCGCCCCATCGAGCTCACCGCAAAGCTGGCTGGATCCGGTCTTCGCTGAGAGCGAAGCGGAGCCTCAAGACGGCATCATTGCTCTCGTTGGTGACAACGAGTTGCCATTCCAGGTCATCGGGATATTTGGTGGCCATGTCGCGCAGACATTCTCCGGCCGTCCTGATGGCTTCCTTGCGCATGTCGTCCCAGCTGGCGAAAAACTCGCCGACATTGTCGACGATCAGCTTGCCGTCCAGGATGGTGAAAAAATAGCGTCCCGCTTCCATGGGGCGTGCTCCGGTCGCGGCGGGAGCGTGCAGCACTCTCAGTCACCGATAGTGGCCAACGGATCGAACGGTGATCGGGTCACTCTACCCCATGAGTCGCCCAAACGACATAGGAACTCTGAGGATTCTGACCGGCTGGAGGCGGAAATAAAGGTTTGTACCTAGGAACAAAAACCCCTTCATCAAGCGGCAAACACGCTCGCAAGGTCAAGTTACCCGCGGAACCGTTCGGTCAGCAGTTGCTCATACTGATCCCGCACGGTCTGATAGCATTCGCATGAAGCTTCTTGCAGGCCATCCACATCGAGAATTTCGATCTTCCCCCGGCTGTACCTGATCATTGCCGCCTCCTGCAGCGTACGCGCAACAGAGGTGACGCTGGTCCGCCTTACGCCCAGCATGTCCGCCAGAAATTCCTGGGTGAAAGGGAGTTTATCGCTTCCCGCCAGATCGCGGGCTCGCAGAAGCCAGCGGCATAGACGGGATTCAACCGCGTGGTTGGCCATACAGGCATTCGATTGTTGTGCCTGCGCAAACAGAGCCTGTTCGTGTCGCATGATCTTCGCAATGAGCGCTTCAGATTGCAGGGCAGCTCCCCTGAAAGCATTCTGATCGCAGATCATCGCCTTGCCGCCCAACTGAACGACAGCCGTGCTGAATGCGATATTGCTGTCCAGCGCAGCCGCCATGCCGACCGCTCCGTCCCGGCCTATCATTGCGGCTTCGGTGATCTCTCCTGAGCTTAGCGTCACCACCAGGGAGATGACTGCCGTTGTCGGGAAGTACACGGCTTTCGTGAGGTCGCCCGCCTCATGGAGCACCGTCTTCTGCTCGAGCTGAATTTCCTTGAGGTGAGGCTGGAGGGCCGCCAAATCGCCAGTTGAGAGTGAGGAAAGCAGGAGGTTGGACGACATCGTTATCGTGCTCACGTCGGGGTAGGCGGGAGCACAAAAACTCTCAGTTGCCGGCGCCCGGAATCATGGCAGGCAATGACGGTGCGGTAGCACGCGATGTATCCGGACCTGAGTCCGGTAGACGACTTAGCAAAACAGAATTGGAGTTTTATTTTGGCCTGGCCGGAGCTGCTGCCGTCATCTTCTGTTGCAGAGTCGTGTGATGGGCAGACGGGGGAAAGACAGTCCCAATACTTTGGCGAGCAACAGAAGCAGCTTCACCTATGGTTGGCGGTTGCTTCAAATGATCTCTCTTGATCTTGCTCATGATGCCGAGGCGCTGGCCGTTGCACGATGGATTGCGCAGAGCATCGGGCGTGCCGTGACCGTCAGAGGAGCTGACGGCGAAATCATAGAGATGGTTGGACCTTCACCCAAAAACTAGCTCTGCTGCCCGGTGAGCGAAGTCCGCATCGGGTACGAGCCGCCGATCGGGCTCAAGCGGGGTGGTTTCCGCTTTGGCGTGCCGACCCGACGTTCAGGATGCACGCCCCGGCTCGGCTCACGAGAGATCAACCCGCGGCGCCGGATAGCGCCGCGCCAGTGCCGACAGCGACAGCCGCCGTTCGTCTGGCGGCAGCTCCCGATAGGCCAGCACGAGTGTTCGCTTCCAGTCGCCGACGCCGAAATCCAGCGTCGTCCATTTCTGCGGCTCCGGCCCTTCGAGGCCCCGAACCCAGACGAAATAGCGGGGGAGGTCGTCGGCGTCCGTCGTGCGTCTCCTGGCCATCGAACTGTCCGCTGCGTCACATCGGTTGCCCCAGGATATAGGTACTGGCGCGGTGAAGTCGAACGCCTCGCAGCGGTTCGGGCCCGACCCCTATCGGTCGCGCGACCGTCGGGCAGCAGGAGTTGCCGCCGCTTCCGTGGTCGGGGCGCAGCGAAGATCGCGGAGGCCCGAAAGATTCCGATTGACCGAAATTCGGAAATAGCGTATGAATCGCTCATCCCGGCCCAAGGATAAGGGGCGTTTCGCGATCGTCACGATACGCGGGCCGGGTGGCGGTGGACGTGGAGCGCATCGGCGCGCCAGCAATCGCAGGGCGGGCTTGGCCCGTGAGCGGTTGAGCAGCGCGCACACGACCGGTGCGGTCCGCGTACGGCAAAAACGTGTCGTCCTGACGCCCGGGGTCTGTGCGTCAAGGCTTGCGGTGGTGAAGCGGCCCGACCGGGCACGCGCACCAGTCATCCGCAAGGCGACGGGGGCAATAGTGCATCGCTCCCCGGGGAGAGCGCGCCATAAGCCGTCAAACCACTGCGCAGGGAAAGGCCGGGATGTCCAGGCTGCCCTGTATGCCGCTGTGCATTTGTCTTTGCGCAATTTGCGCACAGCGGACCGCGGGTGCCAGCCGGTGCCCGGCCTTCCCTGCGCCCTTTCCAAGGAAGGGGCGCCAAGAGAAGCATTGGACTCGGGCGTCACGCGTCGCGAGGCCGTTGAGGCGCGTCTCGTTGTTTGAAAATTGAGGCGGCCGCTCGTTCTGCCGATCAGCGCCACAACTCGCAGGTCGCCGCGCGGTTGATTCTTCCCGGCGACGAGGCGCGCGGTCGAGCAAGGCGGATTCGCGATCGGCCGAGGACTCAACTTGCCGGCCTGCCGGCCGGACCGACAAAAGGCCTGCCCTTCGCAGCTTCCTCCGCGCCGGGTGCCTCGCCAACCACGTAGAGCCGCGGTCGTCGAAACGGGCCCTCAGGCGCGACGCGACGGTGGTCGAGATGTGTGTTGGCGACGCGTGCCTTGGCCATCGGTTTTGCGTGACAGCGTCACTCTTGTTTGGACGGGCGATCGTTGCCGCAGAGTGTCTTGCAGGCCGACGGTCGGTGACGGGCCGTTTGAGCAGTCCGAGACGAATTCCTGGTCATCTAGCGCTTTCGGGACCTTAACCTCAGCGGGCGGGATGTCCGTAATGGGCAGATCCCGCATCACGGGTCCTGGCATCGCTCCATGGTAGATCCTGCATGTTTCGGTCGAGCTCCTGCTTCAACGACAGGTATTGAAGCATATCGGACAAGGCCAGGACGCCGAGAAGCCGTCCCTGTTCGACCACAAGCAGCCGGCTGTGCCGACCGCCCTGCATCCTTACCAGCGCCTCCAGTGCATCCAGATGCGGAGGGACAATGATTTCCGGCGAGCAGGGGCGCATGACATCAGCGACGCGGCGCTGAGCGGCGTCGGAGGGCGCAAGATCGCGGACATCCTTGGCCATGATGCAGCCAATGAGCTCGCCATCGCGCAGCACGGGGAAAGCCTTGAAGTAGTATCTGTAGAAGTAGTCCTCGACCAGCTCCGCAATGGAAAGATCCGGTGCAACCCCGATAGGATTGCGTTGCATGAGGGTTGAGACGGGAAGCCCGCCGAAGGTGCGGCGAAGCGCCAGCTCGCGCCGCGCCGCGCCGGCGGCTCCATGCAGGAACAATCCGATAAAGGACAGCCAGACGCCGCTGATTATATTGCCGGTGATGAATTCCAGGATGCCGTACAGGATCATGGCAATGCCAAAGAACTCGCCACTGGCGGCGGCAATGCGCGTGGCCCGTCCAAAGTCGCTCATCCAGCCCCAAAGTCCGGCGCGTAGGACCCGTCCACCGTCCAGCGGGAACGCGGGAATGAGATTGAACAGCGCCAGGATCCAATTGAGAGCACCAAGATAATCGAGCACGCCGAATGCGGCGGGCGACAGAGTCTCGTCGCCTGCATCAGCGACCAGGAGCAGGATGGTGCCAAGCACCATGCTGGCGATCGGCCCGCCGATCGCCATAAGGAACTCTGCCTTGGCGCTGCTCGGCTCCTTGTGCAGTTCGGCGACCCCGCCGAAGATGAATAGCGTTATCCCGGCAATCGGCATGTCGTACCGCCGCGCAATCAGCGCATGGCTCAGTTCGTGCAGGATGATCGAGATGAACAGGCCAATGGTGCCGGCGAACCCCATCCACCAATAGGTGCTGGCGGACAAGTTCGGAACTGTGCGAGGGAACTCGCCGAGCGCCAGCGTCCAAATCAGCAGCACCGCCAGGATGAGCCACGAGACGTCGATCCATATCGTGAAGCCGGCGAGCGTGAGGATTTTGATCCGGTGCAGGAACATCGCTGCCTCGCGAGCAGTAGCGGTTCATGGAAAAACATCGCGTCGGTGCCGCTTGTTCCTAAGGCGGCGTCAGCTTGGCCCTGCCGGTATTCTCCCGAACTGATGCCCAGAACTCCCGATCATTTCGGCCCAAGCGCGTCGCGGATTGCTTTCGCATTCCGCTCGAAATCTCTCGGGTCGCCTTTCGCTCTGCCTGGAGCCGGATAGAGCCAGATGTGCGCATGCGGCACTTCTTCACCCATGATGCGGGAATGTATTTCCTCGCAGAAGGCCTTTTGCATCGCGCGCGCAATCGTCCGTACAGCTTCGAAGTAGGCGCCAACGTTTGGTACGTCCCAGACCCAGCGCGCGTGTTTTCGTGGGATGACAAGAGTGTGGCCCGGTGATTGCGGGCGAATGTCGAGAAAGGCGAGATGCGCGTCATCCTCGTACACTTTCATCGACGGAGTCTCGCCGCTGACGATTTTGCAGAACGGACAGTCGATCATCGTTGGGCTCCTTCCCGCGGCTGGCGCGCATCGGACGTAATCGCAAATCGTCGTAACAGATCGTCGTAACAGATCGTCTTAACATGTCGATCGCTTCGCCATCCGAGACCTGCCCGAAATCGCGATAGTGGTAACCGATCGCAGCGAAGGCGGTATGTTCCTCAAGACGACGAAATCATCACATTCTGCGCGCATTCGCTGATCGATCGACCCGCGGTCAAGGGCTTGCCTCACCCGTTGCTCGCATCGCCTTCAAAAGAGAAAGGCGTAGATGCGTCCCTCGCCGCCGACATAGAGACGGTCCTGCGTCGCGATCAGCGTCTGGAAGCGTCGGAGGCCGTTCAAGGGCTCGCTGGCAAAGATCGGTTCGCCGGTATCGCCGCGGAACGCGTGAAGCCGATCATCGCCTTCGGCGCCAAGCATCCACACGATCGGATTGGAATGCCCGTCTGTCGTGGTCGCAATCGGGGCGCCGCGGCCGCGGAGCGCACCGCACCAGGCGGTGGCTATCGACGGCGTGGAGCCTGCCGCGATCTTCAGGACCGTCAAATCGTGACCTCGGCCGGGTTGCGGGCAATGCGCTCCCGAGGCCTGGAGGGCAACAAGGACATCGTCGCCGACCCGGTAAGCGGCCGGTGAGGTGACGATCGACGACCGGGACACTGTTTCGACCGCCAGCTGACCTCCAATGCCGCCGAGACTATTTCGATCGAGAAGGTAGGCCTTACCATCCTTCCCCAGCGCCAGGATCAGCGCGCGGCTACCGTCTGGGCCGGGAATGTCGAGAGGAATCGGATTGCTAGCTCCGAGATCTGCATCGCCGGCATCGAGTGCTTTCCAATCCGATGGCGCAAAATAGTCCCTCTTGTCGTTGCTGCGGCGCAGGTCAGGTCCAACGTGAAACACGGCTTCGCCGTCGCTCCAGGTCTGCGCGCCGAGGGTATTCCCGGTCGCAAAGTAGATGTCATGCCCGGAGACGCTCAGACCGCCTGGCGCCCAGATGCCGCCTCCTCGCGCACGCGTTTCGAAGCTGACGTGCTTGCCAGGCTCGTGAAGGGAGATTCCGACCACCCAGCCGTGAAAGTTTCCGCAATCGCCGAAATGGCCGCTGAAGGCGACATAGACGGTGCCGTCGAGAAGCGTGAGTGCTGCGCGCTGGTTGTGGACACTGGGATCGAAATGCCGTCCTGCCTTTTGCAGAAGGTCGGCCACATCGATCGGCCAGCCCGGGAGAACGCTGCCATCCGCTATGGAAAGTGCGAACACCTCGTGGTGCGGGCCGTCTCCCCGCTCCACGGCAGCATCGAAATAGATGGCTTGCGTTGCAGGGTCGATCACCGGTGTCCCGGTAATACCAAGCGGATTGATATTCCCGCACGGCAGCGACGAACGGCGCACAGGACGCCCGACCACGCGCCGCCACAATTCCTTGCCGGTCGTCGCGTCGAAGGCCTGGACGACGTCATCCTCCGTCACCACAAATAACATCCCGGTGTTCGCGCCTGGAGGACGCCAGTACAGCGGCTGAGCGTACATCGGGCCCGCGACACGGGCGTTGAACGTGCGATCCAGCCGAACCGATCTGGCTTTCTCCTGGGGTAGCGCAGGAACGACGTAGTGGCCGCTACGGCGGTTGTCACCGTGATAAGTCAGAACTGAGCTGTCTTGAGCGCGGGCGGATAGCGGCGACAGCGCAAGTGCAAAAAGTCCCGCCACAAAGGCAGGACGTGCTGTCATCGAAAAAGCGCGCCGGATGTTCATGAGCGCCTAACAGCCCCGTGCTGCTCCGGTTCCACCGGCGTCGGACCCGTCAATCGGCGTCGGACCCGTCACATGTGAGCGTTTCTCGCTCTCATCGAATGCCAGCCGGACTCAGGAACGCGAACGTTTGCACTCCGTTGAGCAGATGCAAGACAGAGGAAGTCGAGCACGATTGGCTGGAACATGGTTTCTGTGCAACGGAGGCGCGGCGACCCGCAGGCGGAGGTTTCCGAGGACATCGTCGAAAGAGGCGACATCTATTTTGCCTACCGACCGCGGATCGAGCAGGACAAGGCGGAAGGCCTGGCTGACGTCCAGCGCTTTTACATGATGATGAAGCCGGAAGGACAGGCCCGGCTGCGGGTGGCGGTGCTCGGGCGCAAGCGGCTGCCGGAGGCGCACGATCATGAACGCATCTGGGGTTTCATCGAGGCGGTCAAATCCGGCCCCGCTGTCGAGGACGAATTCCGTGAGCGGCATTATGCGACCGAGACGCGCGGCGAACGTCGGCTGCCAGCGGTACGGCCCGCCGGTGAAGGGGTCTATGCGCTGATCAAGCGCGGCCGCAATCTCCACTTGAGCTATGAACTCGAACTGCCACGGCGGCCCGGCGAAGTTCAGGAGGAGCTGAATATTGAGCGCCAGGCAGCTTACATTATTTCGATCAAGAACCCCGAGGCCGGGTCACCGCCCGGCGCAGGACTGTCGGAACAGGAAGAGGCGCATTACCCAAAACGGATCGAGCAGGAATTCCGCGGCAGGCGCTTTGCATCGGAAGACCCGCATCTGCTCGACTATGAAGGCGCCGAGTTCATCCTGATCGGGGCGCGCGTCGATCCCGAGCGCGCCTACGGGGTCGATATCGAGACCGAACACGAGACCGCCCGCAATGCCGACATCTTCCGCCAGCTCAAGATGTCGCCGCGCGAGCATCCCATCGGTCCGCTGATCAAGGGCGAATGGCAATAAAGGCAGTGCGTGGTCGGCTTTCCAGGCACTTGAACTAAGGAGATCGTAGATGAACCGGACAGTCGAACTCCTGGCGCAAGGCCAGAGCTGCTGGATGGATGATCTCACCCGGCGAATGATCGATAGCGGCGATCTGGCACGGCGGGTTGGCGAGGAGGGCCTGCGTGGTATCACGTCGAATCCGGCCATCTTCGCGAAGGCGGTTGCGGAAGGCGCGGATTACGACCAGGACATCGCGCGCGCGGCCTTGGCGGGCCAATCCCCGGCCGGCATCTATGAAGAGCTCATTACCAGCGACGTACGGAACGCCTGTGACATCCTGCGTCCGGTGTACGAGGAGACCGCGGGCGTCGACGGCTTCGTAAGCCTCGAAGTCTCGCCCCACCTCGCCCACGACACAGAGGCGTCGATCGAGGAGGCGCGCCGGCTGTGGTCAATGGTGGGCCGGCCGAACCTGTTCATCAAGATTCCGGGCACCCCGGCAGGGGTTCCGGCCGTCGAAGAGCTGCTGTTCGAAGGCATCAACGTCAACATCACGCTGCTGTTCTCGATCTCCCGTTACGAGGCGGTGGCTGAGGCCTACCTGCGAGCGCTTGAACGGCGGCTGGAAGCTGGCCGGCCGATCGAACGCATCGCCTCGGTCGCAAGCTTCTTCCTCAGCCGTATCGATGTGCTCGGAGATCGGCTGTTGCAGCAGCGCATCGTGCCCGACCGCCCACCTTCCGATCCTGATCCGCGCAGTCTCCTGGGCAAGGTCGCGATCGCCAACGCCAAGCTCGCCTATCAGGCGTTCAGCCATATCCTGGCAAGCAACCGCTGGATGGCGCTCGCCGCGAAAGGTGCACACGTGCAACGAATGCTGTGGGCAAGCACCAGCACCAAGAATCCGGACTATCCGGATCTTATGTATGTCGAGCCGCTGATCGGCCCGATGACCATCAACACGATGCCGCGCAAGACGATTGCGGCGTTCCGGGACCACGGCGCCGTCCAGGCGACAGTTAATCAGGGCGTGCCGGACGCGCGACGCGTGATGGCCGACCTGGAGCGCCTCGGGATATCGTTCGATCTTGTCAGCGCCCAGCTCGAGAACGAGGCGGTGCAGAAATTCATTGCCCCCTTTGACGCGCTGCTCAAGCAGCTCGCCGCCAAGGGCGAGCGCGCCGTGGCCTTCGGCGACCTGGATGATTTGCGGGCAGAGGCCCGGCGGCTGCGGCGACTCGTGATCCGCATGACGACGGAAGCGGGCTCGGGACATCCGACCTCTTGCATGTCGTGCGCCGACATCGTGGCGGCGCTGTTCTTTCGAGAGATGCGGTGGGATCCGCACGATCCGGCCGCCCGCAACGTCGATACGTTCGTGCTGTCGAAAGGCCATGCGGCGCCGATCCTGTGGGCAGCGCTGAATGAAGCCGGCGCCGTCAGCGAGGATCCGCTGTCGCTGCGCCGGATCGACAGCACGCTGGAGGGGCATCCGACCCCGCTCAATCCGTGGGTCAGGGTCGCGACCGGATCGCTCGGCCAGGGGCTTGCGGCAGCCAACGGGCTCGCGGCCGCGAATCGCCTGGACCGCATCGATGCCCACGTATTCTGCCTGCTTGGCGATGGGGAATGCTCGGAAGGCTCGGTTTGGGAGGCCGCGCAGTTTGCTTCGCTCAACGGCCTTGCGAAGGTGACGGCGATCGTCGACGTCAACGGTCTCGGCCAGAGCGATGCGGCACCCTATCACCACGACACCGGGGTGTTCGCGCGCCGGTTCGCCAGCTTCGGCTGGCGCACCATCGAAATCGACGGTCACGATATGGCGGCGATCCTTGCGGCATTTCGGACTGCGCATGAGGAAGGCCCAACCGCGATCCTCGCGCGCACCGTTAAGGGCAAGGGAGTTTCGTTCCTCGAGGGAGCGGATGGATGGCACGGCAAGCCGCTCGACCGCGAACAGATGTCGCGGGCACTTGAGGAATTGGGTGATGCGGCGCCGCCGCACGCGGTCGAGGCGCGTCGGGTCGGCCAGGTGGTAAGCCCGCGCCGTGCGGCCGCCGTAAGCTCCGCACCCGCCTATCGGCTGGGCGACAAGGTGGCAACCCGAGCGGCATTTGGACGCGCGCTGGAGCGGCTCGGCGGTGAGGAACCTGCGGTGGTGGCGCTTGATGGCGACGTGAAGAACTCCACCGGAACAGAGGCGTTCGCGGCGCGATACCCGGAACGCTTCTTCGAGGGCTTCATCGCCGAGCAGAATATGGTCGGCGTCGCGCTCGGCCTCGCGGCGGCAGGCAAGATCCCATGTGCAGCGACGTTCGCGTGTTTCCTCACGCGGGCTTATGACTTTATCCGCATGGCGCAGTATTCGCGGCCCGCCCATCTCGTGCTGTGCGGCAGCCATGCCGGCGTGTCGATCGGCGAGGACGGCCCGTCGCAGATGGGCCTTGAGGACCTCGCCATGTTCCGTGCTCTGATCGAGAGTACGGTTCTGTATCCGGCAGACGCGGTCAGCGCCGAGCGGCTGACCGCAGCGGCGGTCCGCACCAACGGAATCGTCTACATCCGGACAACACGGCCGAAGACGCCGGTGATCTACTCCGATGCGGAGGAGTTTCCGATAGGCGGAGCCAAGGTGCTGCGCTCGTCGCTGCACGACCGGCTCACTGTGGTTGCGGCAGGCATTACGGTGCATGAGGCGCTGGCCGCCTCTGACATGCTCGACGGGCGGGGAATTTCGATCCGCGTGATCGACGCCTATTCGGTGAAACCCATCGATACCGCCACGCTGTCGACAGCCGGTCGCGAGACCGGGGGATTTATAGTCGTCGAGGATCACGCAATCGATGGCGGTCTGGGCGATGCCGTGTCGGCCGCGGTCGGTTCGACGGCACCGGTGTATCGGCTCGGGATTGCACGACTGCCGCGCTCCGGCACGAAAGACGAGTTGCTCGACAGGTACGGCATCTCGCGCCGGTCGATTGAAGAGAAGGTCCTGCAACTGGCAGCCTGATCGCGTACGGGTGTGTCCTTGCAGCGATCGCCGGCGAACGGCGCTTTGCTTGACCTTCCTCGGGTGCTTTCGGCTGCGAACCCGAACGAGGGCGAACAAGGAGAAGGGACGCCGGTTCCGTCCACCGCAGAACGGAACGAAATCGTACAGGTGCGTTGTTCAGTATGGTTCGTGAAGGTCCAGCAGAGACGCCTCCTCCTCACAAAGAGCCTTATCCGGCTGAACGGGCGAGGGGCGGAGAGATCATTCTTAGGACACCGGCAAGGAGGGCAATTTTCCTGGCGGGGCTGCTCGGCGCGGTTGTCCTCGCGGCGATAGTCGTCGTTCTTGCGCATTAAGTCGCGCGGGAGCTTGTGCCGTCGACGAAGAGGCTCCCATCCATACTCCCGGCTATCTGGCGCCAAGCGCAGACGAATTGCGGGACGCAGAACGCTCCGTGACCGGCTCCATTCAAGAGCCGGTTGGCCGAATGCTTTCCCGCAACATGGTCGGTATAGTTTGCTCGACTGATCGCGGCTGGATTTCAAGCTCAGAAAATCCTGGCATTCCCACTGACGCTACGTTGTCGATCTGCATCAACTCCACTTGATTCCGCGTGATCGGTGGCCTTGGAAGCAGCTCCGAAACCCATCCCGCTACATGCCAAGCAGCAAACGGCACGGGAACGAGCATTGGTCTGCGGCCGACTGCGTGCGCGACTGTTCTGAGAAACTCTTCGTATGTGTAGATGCGAGGACCGGCACATTCATACGTGATTGCGTTCGCTTCGGTGCTCAGAAGCGCTCTTGTGATCGCTTCGGCCACATCGTCGACATAGGCCGGCTGCAATCTCGTCAACCCGCGCCCGAACATCGGATAAATCGGATACTGGCGGAGCAGCTTGAGGATAGTGGTGAGAAACGCGTCATCCGGCCCGAACATGACTGCCGGGCGAACCAGCGTGGCCTCAGAAAATACTGCGCGGACCGCCAGTTCGCCTTCGCCGCGCTCGCGAATATAGAGGGACGGGGAAGTGACATCAGAGCCGATTCCGGAAACATGGATGAGCCGCTTGACGCCGGCTTGATGTGCTTGGGCCGCCAATCGCCGGGCGGATTCCACATGCACGGAGTGAAACGTCTCCCGTCCATGTTCAACATAGAGACTGACTGCGTTGACGGCGCTGTCTGCGCCATCAAGCGCAACGGCTATCGAAGGCTCGTCGTGTAGATCGACCCGCACAGATTGGAGGCGCGGGTCGTCATAACCAAAAAGCTGCCTGCCTCGTTCGGGATGTCTTGAGGCAATCCGAACGGAAAACACGGGCGCCTGGAGAAGGAATCGAACAACGCGCCGGCCGAGGAATCCCGTCCCGCCGAACACCGTGACAAGGCGATTGCTTGCGGCGGCCATCACACCTCGGCATCGTTTGGAACGGCGATCGAGACCGTTCGCCCTGTATGCGTTGGGCAAAATCGGTGCGTCTTCCGTTGTTCCCTTTGAGTTTCATCAATTCAGATCGAGCCTTTCCGGCGCCCGTAAATTTGCGATCGACTCGGCAGAGGACGCCCGATACGGGCGGCGTGGAACCGCTGGCGCTGGATGACCTGCGCCGCCTTCCGCCGCGCACGCAAATCACACGGCATGATTGCGTCGAGGGCTGGAGCTGCATCGGAAAATGGAAAGGTGTGCCGCTGGCAAACCTGATCGATGAAGTCGGATTATCGAAAATGCTGACGGCAGTCTGGAAGCAAGCCGTCTGACGGTCGGCAAGAACGGGCTGGCTCCGCCGATGTAGCGAGAGATGATCCAGCGCGAGATCAGGTCTCGAGGTCCGCCCATCTCTTCCGGCCTGTTGCCGCCATCTCTGGCGCCGGGCAGCGCGGCGAACTTCCGCCGCTGACCAGTTCACTGCCCGTCGGCGAGGATCTCGGCGACCTCGTACAGATGAGGATCGATGTCACCTGCGAGCTTTCCGAACTGGCTCCAGGCCTTACGAAATTCAGGTGACTGGTGCGCAGCCCGCAGGAGGTCACGGCTCTCCCACTGAATGTAGTTCACGATGCGGCGTCCATCGAGGCTACGATGCAACCTAATCGAAATGAACCCCGGCTGACGCTGCATGAAATGGGCTCGCTCTCTCATCAGCGACAGAGCCTCGTTCTGTTTCTCCGGCTCTGCCTCGATGATGGTGATCTGTGTGACTGGCTGCTGACCGATTTGGATCTGCGGCATGGCGCTCTCCCTTCATCCACACTATCGATCGATTTCCGCTCGGATAACCAACGCGTACGCGAGGCATTCATCTTTCGATCGTTCCAGATCGCCGAATCTTTTTCTGAAGCATCATAAGTCCGTAGAGCAGGGCTTCAGCCGTGGGAGGACAGCCTGGGACATAGATGTCGACCGGCACGATGCGGTCACAACCGCGG
Source organism: Bradyrhizobium diazoefficiens (assembly GCF_016616425.1). NCBI lineage: Bacteria > Pseudomonadati > Pseudomonadota > Alphaproteobacteria > Hyphomicrobiales > Nitrobacteraceae > Bradyrhizobium > Bradyrhizobium diazoefficiens. The sequence goes on along the minus strand of NZ_CP067101.1, from coordinate 7,082,596 downwards.
ACGACCGAATATGAATAGTGATAATAGCCGCCGCCGTTGGCACACGATCCCATTGATATGACGTAACGGGGTTCCGGCATCTGGTCATAGACCTTGCGCAATGCGGGTGCCATCTTGTTGCAGAGCGTGCCAGAAACGATCATGACGTCGGATTGTCGAGGCGATGCGCGAGGAGCCGCGCCAAACCGCTCGATATCGTATCTCGGCATCGACACTTGCATTTGCTCGATCGCGCAGCACGCCAGACCGAAGGTCATCCACATCAGTGAGCCCGACCGGGCCCACGTGATCAGGTCATCGAACGGAGCGACAAAGAAGCCGCGGTCGCCAAGATTGTCTTTGAGAGGGTCGAACGGAACAGTGCTGAAAGCGTCCATCGGCATCGGCCGCGCTGGTTATATCTGGTGCGCAATCGCCGCTTCGTCCCAAGGTTCCTAATTCTCTCGTTCCATTGCCTGTGACCAGGCCAATACAAGGAACAGCTTCGGCGATAGGACCGGCCACGGGCAAAAAAAATGACCCCGCCAGTTACCGAGTAGGCTGACGGGGCTTGTGAACAAATCTTTGGTCCGGTGTATCCTTGCTTTCGCTCTGGCCTTGCCGTTCCATCGATCGCTCACTGGATAACCAACCCACGACGTCGACCGATGTTCCAAGCGGCACCAAAATTTCGATGACGTTTGAAGACGTTCTTCGCTGGAAAGCGCTCTAGTCCGGCTAGTTCGGCTGGGGTTGCTCGGATTCATGTGGGAGCTGATCCAGCGTTGCGCTTACCAAGCTTTGCTTTCCGGCGCGAACCATCGCGAGTTGAACTGAAGAGCCGGGCTTCGTTGCGTGGATCGTTTTTGTCAGTTCGGTGGCGCTCTTGATCGGCTCTCCACTCACCGATGTGACTACGTCGCCACGCTGCAAACCTGCCTTCGCCGCGGGACCATCCTTTTGAAGGTTGGCGATGATCGCACCAGGAAGGTCGTCGACGCCGAGGCTGTCGGCAATCTCGGGAGTCGACTTTCATTGACTGTCCCATCCAGATGGCAATCGCTCCGGTGTTCTGCGAATGAGCTCTGCGATAGCGGACGATAATCCATCGCAGCGGTAACAGCTCACCGGCTGTAAGTCCCGACGAGCTCTGCCTGTCCGAGCATATGCTTTTCGGCCGCCTTCCATATGTCGGCCGCGGTAAGCTTGGGCGCTTGCGACAGCGTCTCGACGTCGAGCGCCGCGAGCTTGAAATGGTAATGATGTGTCCCGTGACCCCTGGGCGGAGCTGGCCCATGGTAATGGACCTCGCCGAAATCGTTGACGCCCTTTCCCATGGTCTCCGATTTCATGGCCTCTGATTTCATGGCCTCTGATTTCATGGCCTCTGATTTCATGGCCTCTGATTTCGCCTTGCCGCCCGCGCCGAGACCTTCCGGTAGTAAGGTGCGTTCGCCCGTAATGTTGTAAAGCCCCCAATGGCGGAACGTGCCCGACGGCGCATCTGGATCCTCGACCACGAGTGCGAAACTCCTGGTGCCCTGCGGTGGATCCGACCATTGCAGCGGCGGAGAGAAATTGGCGCCGTCTGCTGTATATTCAGATGGTATGCGTTCGCCATCGCGAAACGCGGGGCTCGTCAAGCTGAATGCCATGGCAGCCTCTCCTCGGTTGTATTTCCGGGCGCGCGATTGGTCGCGACACCACGCATCACAATATCGCGGTCCGTCACTATCCCGATCAGACGACCATGTTCGCCGACCCGCAATGAAATGTTGTCGGCGCGCATCGCGACATCGCGGATCGTCATGTTGGGATCGGCAATTGCTACGTTTCGCTGCATGATTCCCTGGACCTGCATCGATGCTCTCCCGAGAAAATCTGCTTTCTTCCGCCCAACGACAGGTCGAGGCAAAGGTTTCTACTGTTCCCGGCCCTTCGGTGAAGACACGCCCGCGAAGAGCGCGATCTTCGATCCGGCGCGTGGCATCGGACGGGCGATCGGCGCGAAGGCAGCCGGCTGAAGCGAGCGCGGCCGGGCCTACCTACAGCAGCCTCCTGCTTCCTGAACCGGCGGACACGGAACCGTCCCGTAGGAGCAGAAGACGCAGCAGTCGCCGTCCCTGGGCTTCAAGCGGACGCCGCAATGCCTGCAGTCGTAGAGGAATTGGCAGGCGTCCGTCGGCATCCGCTCGGTCGATTCGCTGCCGCAGTTCGGGCACCGTATCGTGGATTCGAGGATCATGTCCGCCACGATCTCTGACCTCCGCGTCAACTGCGCGCGCGCAGCAGCGCGCTGGTATCCTCCGGACGCTCGAGCGCATAGGCGGCGCCGAGGACGAAGCCGAAGACGACGTGCAGCATCAGCGTCATGACCGGCGCCATCATCCAGAGATGGGACCCGAAAAGGCCTGCGCCGGCCATCGGCATCATCGCGACCATCATGACGAGCCAGGCGCCGACGGCGAACACGATGCCCTTCAGCCAGTGGCTCTCGCCGGGGAGGCGGGGGTTCAGCCACGCGAACAGCGTGCCCCAGAGCACGGTTCCGATCACGAAGTGCATCGCCCAGCCGACGGCCATCGACGCACCCAGCATGTCGGCTATCATCCTGATCGCATTGAGTTCGGGCATCATACCCATCGTCGACTTCGCCGCCATGAGGGCGGAAAGAACGATGGTGGCGACGAAGCCCGCCATCAGTCCTTTCATCCAGTTTCCCGTGGTCATCGCATCTCCTCCTTCTGTCCGTCGGCGACGGACCGTCACCGAAAGCCGTTCGACGGGAGGGCCGGGATGGTTACGCCGCACCGGCGGACGACCTCATCGCTTATCTCAGCAGAACGTAGGGGCGGGCGACCGCTATACCGCCTTCCGGAGGTCCGCCACCTCGCCGCGAGCAGGATAGTTGTTCTTCACGACGAAATCGATCGCCGTCAGGATGTCCGAGAAATGCGGCCGCGCGAACGGCATCGTCTGCACACTGCCGAAGTAGAGGGTGCCGTCCGGTCTCACCAGGTAGATGGCAGGCTCCGAAAATAGCGCCGGCTCATCGACGCCCGCCGACGTCTTGCCATGCCCAGACGACACGTACAGTCCCCAGCGCCGGGCTGCGGCGAGCGGGAGGCCATGGCCGATGCGCAGCCGCGACAGTCCCCACGTTTCACGTGTCTGTTCTGCACGTTCCCTGGAGTCGGTCGATACGGCCGCGACGGCGACCCCGCGTTTTTCGAAATCGTCGAGCTTGGATTCAAGCTCCTTGAGCTGCGTCTTGCAGATGGGACAATGAAGCCCGCGATAGAAAACGACGAGCGTGAAGTTGGACGGCTTTTCGGATGCGAGATCGAATTGTCCGCGGCCGGCGAGATCGACGCGCAGCGGCGGGACGGTTTGGTTCGGAAGGAGAGGGGCGAGATCCGTCATCGTGCTTGCCCTTTCTGCGGAAGCCCCGCGCTCAAGTGTAGAGTGCGCCGCGCCCGCGGGCACGTCTGATATTTTTTTGGGCCCGCGTAACTTTTCTCCGTGGTCTGCGAACCTTGGGGTGGAGCACTCAGGGAACCCAGCTCATGTCCTCGAACTTCCTTCGCAAGGCCGTCCTGATCGCCGCGGTCGTCGCGATGCCCTCGCTGGCGAAAGCCGGACAGCCTTTCGACGCCAAGGCCTTTCAGGCCTCGCAGGCCGCCGGCAAGTCCATCCTCGTCGACGTCACCGCGCCCTGGTGCCCGACCTGCAGGCAGCAGAAGCCGATCGTGCAGGAGATCGAGAAAGAGCATCCGGATCTGGTCGTCTATGATGTCGATTTCGATAGCGCGAAGGATGTCCTCAAGCAGTTTCGCGTCCAGTACCAGAGCACGCTGATCGTGTTCAAGGGATCGAAGGAAGTCGCCCGCTCCACTGGAGAGACCGATCCGGCACCGCTCCGCGCGCTGGTGGCGAAGGCGTTCTGAGATGTCCGCAAATCTGGCGCTGGGCTACGCCGCCGGCGCGCTGTCGACGCTCTCGCCGTGCGTGCTTCCGATCCTTCCGATCGTGCTGTTCGGTGCGCTTGAACGGCATCTGTGGGGCCCGGTCGTGCTCGCCACCGGACTAGCGGCGTCCTTCGCCGGCGTGGGCATCGCGCTCGCATCCGTCGGTTTCAACGTCGGCATTGACCCCGGGTCGCTGCGGCTCGTCATCGCAGCCCTGCTGGGGGCCGCCGGAATCGTGCTCCTGGTGCCCGTGCTGCAGGGCAGGGTGGCCTCGATGGCGTCGCCCGTGGCCGGCAAAGGCCAGGTCCTGCTCGACCGCCTTCAGCCCACTGGCCTCTGGGGGCAGTTCGCGCTCGGCGCCGTGCTCGGTGTGATCTGGTCGCCATGTTCGGGGCCGACGCTCGGCGCGGCTATCGGTCTTGCGGCCCAGGGCCACGATCTCGGCAGGGCTGCCGCGACGATGTCAGCTTTCGCGTTCGGAGCCGCGACACCGATCCTCCTGCTCGCCTACGGCTCGCGCCGGGCGATCATGGCGCGGCGGGACTGGATGGCGCGCGTCTCCCGGATCGGGAAACCGCTCATGGGCGCAACGTTCTTCGGAATCGGACTTTTCGTGCTCACAGGCCTCGACAAGGTGGTCGAGACCTCGCTGACGAACGCCATGCCGGAATGGCTGGTGAACGTGACGACGCGTCTGTGAAGCCCGTCGATTGTCTCAGCAAGCTTGAGACGTCCGACAAACGCTCTGTACCGCTCGCAATATAGGGCGGCGAGGGAGCGCCCGCCTATACTCGAACCGCGTCAATGGGCCGCTCTCGCTCGCGCATTCGGCCTGTGATGAGTGCCGAATCGTTCGACCATGGTTGCGCTGGCCCGATTGAGGCCGATGACTTCGACTTCCGCTCCATGCCGGCGAAACTTGAGCACGATGTCGTCCAGCGCGCCGATAGCCGTAATGTCCCAGAAGTGCGCGTCGGTGAGGTCGATGCAGACACGCGGCGGCACCTCGATATAGTCGAACGCGGCGACAAGGCTGTTCGAGGAGGCGAAGAACACCTGGCCGGTCACGAAGTAGGTGACGGCGCTTCCGTCTTCGGCGGCTTCGGTCTCGACCTCCAGGAGCCGCGCAACCTTGGCGGCGAAGAACACTCCGCTGAGTACGACGCCGGTGAGGACGCCCATCGACAGGTCTCCGGTGGCGACGACGATCACGACCGTCGCCAGCATCACGACGCTGGAACTCAACGGATGCGAGCGCAGGCTGGTTATGGACGACCAGTTGAACGTGCTGATCGAGACCATAATCATTACTGCGACGAGCGCAGCCATCGGAATGCGCTTCACCCACTCACCCAGAACGACGATTAAAAACAGCAGGAAGGCGCCAGCGAAAAACGTCGACAACCGCGTGCGAGCGCCGGCCGTGACGTTGATGACGGATTGTCCGATCATCGCACAGCCACCCATCGCTCCGAGAAAGCCGGTGATGAAGTTGGCGACACCCTGGCCGACGCATTCGCGGTTCTTGTCGCTGGCCGTATCGGTCATGTCGTCCACGATCGAGGCTGTGAGCAAAGATTCGAGCAAGCCGACGGCTGCCATTGTCAGCGAGTACGGCAGGATGACCCTCAGTGTGTCGAGAGTGAACGGCACCGCCGGAACGGCAAAGAATGGAAGGCTTGAGGGCAGTTCGCCCATGTCACCGACTGTGCGCAGTTTGATGCCCGACCAGATTGTGAAGGCGGTCAGGATCACGATGCTGACCAATGCCGACGGAACGCGCTTGGTGGCATAGGGAAAGAGGTAAATGATGGCCAGGCCAACGGCGACCATGGCGTATGTCTCCCAGCCGACATGGGTCAACTGCGGCAGTTGCGCCAGGAATATCAGGATCGCCAGCGCGTTGACGAAGCCCGTCATGACCGAACGTGAGACAAACTTCATGAGCAGCCCCAATCGAAGGGCACCGGCCGCGATCTGAATCGCGCCCATCAGGACTGTGGCGGCAAACAGGTAATGGAGGCCGTGGTCTCGCACCAGCGTGATCATCAGGACGGCCGTCGACGCGGTCGCCGCCGAGATCATGGCCGGCCTTCCACCGACGACGGCCGTAACGCAGGCGATCGAGAAGGACGCGTAGAGGCCAACCTTGGGATCGACGCCAGCGACGATCGAAAAGCCGATCGCTTCCGGAATGAGCGCCAGGGCCACCAGGACGCCCGACAGCAATTCGGTAGGGATGTTGGTCAGCCACTCGCGGCGGAAAGTACGAAGGAACCTCATTTGTTGTTCTACCCATAGAACCAGCGCGGCGATCGGCGGTGCCGACCGACCTCAAACGGATCGTGATGTCGTTATCTGCTGTGGGTTTCCGGGGGATAGGCGCCCGGCCGAGCCACCCGAAATCGGGTCCGATGAGCCCTCGTCATACGATTGGTGCGCTGCAACATCAAGTATAAAGTTAGAGCCATGGCCCCGACATTTTTTCAGCAGCGAAGGCGCAGCTCAAGCACGGCAAAGACACGAAAAGCGGCACATCGGCCAGGGAGTTCGCGACGAAGGTAACCTTTCAGCGCGCGCGACGAACTTTATTGAGGAGGGCGATCGGCCCTCCCAAGGAGACGATTGCGAGTTTCGCAGTACCATCACGAACTCGGAGAACGATAGATGTCCAATCGCACGCTCAACGCAATGGTTGCCGGCGCGTTCGCCGTCGCCGTCGGATCGCTCGCCGCCACGTCCGCCACCGCGCAGATGCATAAAGGCGGCATGGAAAAGATGATGAAGGAGAAACGGGCCGAAACCATGAAGGCGCTGAAGAGCGGCAAGATGGAGAAGTGCTACGGCGTCGCCCTGAAGGGCCAGAATGACTGCTATGCCGGAGCCGGCACCACCTGCGCCGGCACCAGCACCGTCGATTATCAGGGCAACGCGTTCAAGCTCGAGCCCAAGGGCACCTGCACGACCATGAACACGCCGAAGGGCGCCGGAAGCCTCACCCCGAAGGCCTGACGACAACCGGGCGGGCCGCGGCGGCCCGCCCTCCATTTTCGAGATCGCCATGCGCATTGCTCCGTCATCGTCAGAAGATCGTATACCGTCGCGCGCCGGCGTCGGCCTCAAGGCCGAGCACTACCGCACGATCATCGATACGGCGCCCGATATCGGCTTCTTCGAAGTGCATGCGGAGAACTACATGGGCGCGGGCGGCCCGCCGCACCGCTATCTTTCGGCGATCCGGGAACGCTACCCCTTGTCCCTTCACGGTGTCGGGCTCTCGATCGGTGCGGACCGGCCGCTGGATGAGGATCACATCGCGCGGCTGCGACTGCTCTACCAGCGCTACAGACCCGGCCTGTTTTCCGAACATCTGGCGTGGTCGACGCATGACACCGGCTTCCTGAACGACCTGCTTCCCGTACCCTACACGTCCGAGACGCTCCAGCGCGTCGTCGAGCACATCGACCAGGTCCAGACCGCCCTCGGCTGTCAGATGCTTCTGGAGAATCCGTCGACCTACGTCGCGTTCGCCGAGAGCACCTATGCGGAGACCGACTTCATCGCCGAAGTCGCCAGGCGCAGCGGCTGCGGTCTGCTGCTCGACGTCAACAACGTCTTCGTGGCGTCGACCAATCAGCAGTGGGATCCGGTCGCCTACATCGAGGGCTATCCGCTCGCGCGCGTGAAGGAGATCCACCTCGCCGGGAACGACCGGCAGGCCGACGAGGCCGGCAGGCCGCTACTCATCGATACCCACGATCGCCCGGTCGAAGATGCCGTCTGGCATCTCTACGAACTGGCGGTGCGGCTCATAGGGCCGGTGCCGACGCTGATCGAGTGGGATGCACAAGTGCCGCCCTGGTCGACGCTCGCCGCAGAAGCGAAGCGCGCCGAAGCGATCATGTCCGCCCGCCGTCCGGAGATGCCCCGTCATGCGCTCGCTAGCTGAACGGCAACGGTCTTTCGCAGCGGCGCTGCTCGATCCCGCTCTTCCCATGCCGGCAGGTCTGGTCGGTCCCGACGGGACGCCGAGTGCACGGCGCTTCGCCGTCTACCGCAACAATGTGGTCGCCGGTCTGACGCAGACACTGATGGATGCCTATCCCGCCGTGCAGCGCATCGTCGGAGCGGAATTCTTCCAGGCACTGGCCCGCGCCTACGTCGTCGGCGAGTTGCCCCGGTCGCCGATGCTGTTCGACTACGGCGCGGGCTTCCCGGACTTCATCGGCCGGTTCGAACCCGCATCAATGTTGCCGTATTTGGCCGACGTGGCGCGTATCGAGCGCGCATGGACGGAGGCCTACCACGCTGCCGAGGCCACGCCGATCGACCTTTCGGCGTTCGCGGAGATCGATCCGGACCGGCTGCCAGCCGTCACCCTGGTGCTGCATCCGTCAGTCCGGATCGTCCGCTCGCACTTTCCGGCGCTGACGATCTGGCAGATGAACGTCGAGGGCGGCGTTCCCGGCCCGGTCGATTTGGCGGCCGGCGGCGAAAACGCGCTCCTGGTCCGGCCCGAGGCCGACGTGGAGGTTCGATCGATTCCGAACGGCAGTCCGGAGTTCATTCACGCGGTCGCATCCGGAAGGCCGGTGCTGGTCGCGTTCGAACAAGCGCTCCTCGCCGACCCGGACTTTGACCTGGCGGCGAATTTGTCGGATCTGATCCAGGCGGGCGCGGTGGTCGGTCTCGGGTTCGCGCAGGAGCCGCTACGGGCATGAGTTCGTTCTCGACCATGTCGACCGTCGAAGGTGTCGTGCGCGGCCTCGTCGAGCGCCTCGCGAAGGTCGCCCTCGTCGTCGCGCCGCCGGTGCTTCGCATCGCCCTGGCGCTGCCGTTCTTCAGATCGGGATTGACGAAGTGGGACGGCTTCCTGTCCCTGTCGCCGGCGGCGTCGTACCTCTTCGAAGACGAGTTCAAGCTGCACATCTTCGGACACGCGTATGATTTTCCGTTTCCGGCCGTGTTCGCGTACTTCGACGGCCTCGCGGAGATCGTACTGCCGGTCTTGCTGATCCTGGGACTCGCGACGCGCTTCAGCGCGCTTGCGCTCCTGGTCATGACGGGCGTGATCCAACTCGTCGTGCCGGAGGGATGGGCGAACTTCCATCTGCCGTGGGCGGCGCTCGCCGTCGCCATCATGGCGCTCGGTCCCGGCAAGCTTTCGCTCGACCACCTCGCCGCATCGCTTTGGCGGCGCAGAGTCCCTGACAGAGGCCGCCGTCCATGACCGAGCGAAACGGTCCTCCGCAGCTCAGGCTCGTCGGCAGCGAAGGCGACGGCGCGCCTGCCGCCGCCGAGCCCGCCGCCCGCGACACCGACTGGGCGATCCTGATGGCTCATGCCCAGGACGGCGACCGGTCGGCCTATCAGCGCCTCCTTCGGGAGATCACTCCGTACCTGCGTTCGCTGGCGGCGCGCCGGCATCGCGACCCGAGCGACATTGAAGACGCGGTGCAGGACATCCTGCTGACCGTCCACGCGATCCGGCATACGTTCGATCCGACCAGGCCGTTCGGCCCGTGGCTGGTGACGATCGCGAACCGCCGGTTCATCGACCGCCTCCGGCGGCAGGGGCGCAGGCGGACCCGGGAAACGCCGCTGATGCCCGAACATGAAACCTTTTCCGAGCCTCAGGCGAACTTTGAAGAGAGATCCGACAGACATGAACTCGAGAAGGTGATCGGCGAGCTTCCTCCCATGCAGCGCAAGGCGGTACAATTACTCAAGCTCAAGGAGATGTCGCTGAAGGAGGCCTCGACAGCGAGCGGGATGTCGATCGCGGCGCTGAAGGTGAACGTGCACCGGGCAGTGAAGAGCCTGCGGAAGCGTCTCGGCGATCGGAGCGAGCCATGATTGCGACACCCGATCTCATCGAATCCCTTTCGAAGAACTTGAAGCCCGTACGCCGGCTGCGGCCGCCGGTGACGCGGGCGGCCGGCTGGCTCCTGCTGGCGGCGCTGGTCGTGGGTCTCCTGGCGGTCAGTCAGGGCATCCGCCCAGACCTCGCGCAGCGGCTGCACGATCCGGCGTTCTCCGCCGGCATGGCCGGAGCGATCCTGACGGGCGTGCTCGCTGCGGTCGCCGCCTTCCTGGTGAGCCTGCCGGACCGCTCGCGCTTGTGGCTCCTTCTGCCAGCGCCGGCAGTCGTTCTTTGGCTGTCGAACATCGGCTACCAGTGCCTCGGCGATTGGGTCTCGTTCGGCCCCGACGGCGTCTCGATCGGAGAGGCGATGCGTTGCCTCGCAACGCTGGTGCTAACCAGCTTGCCGCTGTCGCTCGCGATGCTTGTCATGCTGCGCTACGCGGCGCCGCTGCGGCCGACCGCGGTGACCTGCATGGGCAGCCTATCGGTGGCGGCGATCACGGCGACGGCCCTGTCGCTCTTCCATTCGGGAGACGCTACCCTCATGATAATCATGTTCAACATCGGGACGGCGATGATGTTCGTCGGTCTCGGGGGCCTGTTCGGACACCGCATGATGCAATGGATCGCGCCGCGCCCGGACATCAGGGGTTAGGCCTGGAAAGGACCGCGAATGGCTTGCCTTCCGCCGTTGCCGAAGAACGCGACGCTGCTCTGGTCGCGACCGTGGCGTTCTTCAACTATATGAACCGGCTGGTCGAAGGCCTCGGTATCGAGCTCGATCAGGCCTACGTGGGCGTCGCTGCGCAGCGCCTCGCCGACCGCGGTTATCGCCCGCTGATCGAGATGCTCGGACAGGCGGGGGCGGACTCGGCGAAAATGGGCGTAACCAATCGCCACGACTAGACTAGCGAGCAGTCCAGGAAGGCGCGGCGGCCCCGGCGAATTGCATCGCCGGCAATGCGCGGGCGCCCGGACGCAAGGATCGACGTGGACGGCAGCGTGGACCTCGACGCCACTTGGTACTATCCGGATCCCAAGCCGGGGCCGCCAACATCGCGGCCAAAGTCGTTTTCTGGAAGGGCGTTAAGGTCGTGCCTTGAGGTCGCCGGCGCGCGGGCCGGCGTCCTTTGTGGCGGTGACGATCGCGTAGCCGAGCGTGCCGGACTTCGCCGCGGCGAGCGCGCATCGGGCGATGTCCTTGACCGCCGCGAGATCAATGCCCGGCAATTCGAGCTTGTTCAGCCCGATCATGATCTCCGTCGCGAACAGCCGGGACCGGATCGCCTCGATAAAATCGACCAGGGCGCCGTCGTGCGCCTCCGTCTCGCGGACGGCCAGGCCGGCGCCGGCGAGTAGCGCGCTATAGTCGCCGACCGGCCGTGCGTCCGCGACGCACGCGATCCAGGCGGCGACACCTTCGAGTCCGCGAGGCAAGGGACCGCTGCGGGTGAGATCGCTGATGCCGACCCGCCCGCCGGGCTTCAGCACTCGGGCGAATTCATCGGCCGCCGCCCGCTTGTCCGGAAACGTGCACAGCGCACACTCACAGACGACGGCGTCGAACGTCCCGTCGGAGAAGGGCAATCTCTCGGCGTCGCCGCAGCAGAACTCGACCCTGTCCGCCAGTCCCCGCAATCTCGCCTCGTTCGTCGCCGCTTCAACGTTCCGCCGTCCGTAGTCGAGACCGACGACCTCGCAGCCGAAGCGGGCGGCGAGCACCAGCGCACCATCGCCTCGTCCGGATGCGACGTCGAGGACGCGGGCATCCGACCCCAGATTCAGCATTCGCCCCAGGCGCTCTGTGAGTTGCGCGCCGCCCGGGTGCAGCTCATCGCCGACCAGAACCCGGACGGCGTCGTGGTCGTAGGCTGCCGCGCAGCACTGCTTGAGCATGTCCGGCGCGGTTTCGAGGTGGCTCATCGGGGGCGCTTGTCGCCGAAGTCGAAGACGATGGGCTTCGGCTCAAAGGGGCGGCCCTCCTTCCGCGCCCGCCGGCGCTCCGGCTCCATGGCGTTGAGTTGCGCGCGCGCCTGCTCGCGATAGCCGACCGAATTGAACGCACAGAACGGAATCTGCTTGCCGCCCGGCAGCAGGAATTCCTTGCAGCACTTCATCACGTTCTTCTGGTTGAACGTCCAGGGGTCCATGAAGTCCTGGAGCATGATCATGATCATGTTCTTGGCGATCCCGTTGATCGCGAGGCCATCCGGAAGTTCGCAGATCTGACAGGAAATCGCGACCCGATCCTCCGACGCCTCGGAGCCGGCGACGGAGGACGAGGACCAGAGGCCTTCCAGGGCCGTCCTCACTTCGTGACTGAAATCCGGCACGATGCGGTTCGTGATGTAGTCGAGGTAGTCGCCGACATCGACGATGCGCGGCAGAGGGGTGACCCTGCCGTCCTCGATGAAGGCGTAGGTCACCGAATTGCAGGTTGGGAAGCAGCACGGTACCGGCACGAAATCCGAGGCGACGAACTTGCCGCCGGTCTGCGCCTCGATCAGCCGGACGATCTCCGGAATCGTCATGCGCTTCATCGGATCGTGCGCGGAGTACCGTCCCGCATGGAAGGCGGGCTGGAAGGTGATGCCGCGGATCGCCGGATGCTCGATCGCGAAGTCCACGATCCGCCCGATTTCATGCTCGTTGATGCCGCGCTCGATGGCAGGGACGATGGTCACGTCGAGTCCGATCTGGGCCAGCCGATCGAGGGCGCGGAGCTTCTCTTCCAGGATGTCGGGCTCACCGCGGATCGCCCGGTAGGTCTCGCGCTCGAAGCCGTCGAACTGGAAGTAGAGCGAGGGGCGTACCTGATCGAGTTCCGCCAGAAACCTGTCGTCGCGGGCGATGCGCTTGCCGTTGGTGTTCAGCATGACGAAGCGGATGCCGCGGGCCTGGGCGGCACGGACGAAGTCGATGATCCGCGGATGCATGGTCGGCTCGCCGCCGGAGAACTGGACGACCTCCGGTCGGCCTTCCGTCCGGACATAGTCATCGAGCATCTGCTCGACTTCCTCCATGGTCAGGCTGAAGCCGGGTGCCGCCTCCGCGAAACAGAGCGGGCAATCCATGTCGCACGCGCTGTTCACCTCGATGATGCCGAGGCAGGCGTGCTGTTCGTGGTCGGGACAGAGCCCGCAATCGTGCGGGCAGCCCTTGTCGTGCCGCGTGCCGTACGCCAGCGGGATCGTGCCGGGCTTGTTGAAGCGGGCAAACGACAGGTAGGCCTGCGCGTCGTCGTAGACGAGGGACATGAACGGCCCGCAATGCGGGCAGCGCTTGCTCATGTAGACCTTGTTGTCGCGAAGCAGGATCTTGGCGTCGATGACCGTCTTGCAGGACGGACAGATGCTTCGGGTGAGTTCGTGGAATACGTAGTTCGAATCCACGCGCCGAACGGGCGAGAGACCGTGCTCGAATGCTGCGGGGATTTTTGCATCCATAGCCGGCCCTTCCGACATCATCCGAGCTTCCAGACCGAGTAGAGCAGCACCGGGGACAGCACAGCGGTCGTCAGACAGTAGAAGCAGTAGCCGCCGAAATTCGTCATGTCGCGGATGCCGAGCACGTTCGCCGCGGTCGCGGCCGCCGCGAGCACGAGCAGCGCGATCCAGACCCAGCGGGCGGGCGGCGCGAGCAGCAGACCGAGGATCACGATGTACAGGGCGGCCCCAATGTAGCCGTCCGGAATGCCGAAGGGCCGCGCGAACGGTGCGTCGGCGACGCCCTCGCACTGCTCGCCGAGGAACGGGCAGATGAGGCGGCCGACCAGGCGACTCTGGTAAAGCCCGATATAGAACATCGCCCCGGCGCTCGCTGCCGCGACGGCAAATGCGATGTAGCGGAACGAACTCATCGTCGCGACGACCCTTTCGGTAACCTTCGATCCCTGCAGCGGCCCAGCAAAGACGCGGCGGCCTCGACAAGGACGATTCGATCGAGTTTCGGGAAAGGTTACGGTTGCGCACCGACTTTGGTCACGTGAAGAGGCAGCGGTCGGTCATGTGGCGAAGGAAAGATACGGACGAGACCGACACCCATCCGTCATTGGTTCTAAATGCGACCTGGCGTGAATAGTCTCTCGACAATGCGGCTCTCAGCCCATCGAACCCGCCCCCAAAGAATTTGTTGGCCGCGATCGGCCCCTTCGCCGTCTTGCAAGGGTTGGCGCTCGCGCCATCGTTCTTGCGAGCCATCTGCTCAATTTCCCCCGTTCGGAATAGCGAAATTCGCCATGAACGTTTGTCCCCCAAAAGACTCAGGAATCGAACTATCTCTATAAAATATTGTTAGTGCTGACGTTTTTTGCGTGGTGCCCCTGGCCGGAATCGAACCAGCACTCCTTGCGGAACTCGATTTTGAGTCGAGCGCGTCTACCAGTTCCGCCACAGGGGCCCCCGGTCGGCCCTCGATAGGAGCGTCGCGAAGCCGGCGGACTATAGCCATGGACAAAGCGGGGTCAACCCGCGCCAAAGTGATCCCGGGCGTTCTCGACAGCCGCGTGGGCCGGGATTAGAGCCTTGGGGCGAGACATGCGAAAGAGGCCGCCGTGACGACCCAGAGTGCTGCAATATCTGCATTCAAGCCGGCTGCCAGCGGCTCTGCGCTGACCGCCTCGCTGCTCGTCACGCTGATTGCCGCAGCGACCATTGCGGGCGCCTGGTTCTTCCAGCTCGTGCTGGAGATCCTACCTTGTCCGCTCTGCCTGGAGCAGCGCTACGCCTATTACCTCGCGATTCCGCTTGGTGCGCTCACGGCGCTGGCGGCGAGAAGCGGCGCGCCGCGGCCGCTGCTGCTGGCAGGGCTCGCGATCCTCGCGCTGGCAACGCTCGCCAATGCCGGTCTCGGCACCTACCATTCCGGCGTCGAGTGGGGATTCTGGAAGGGGCCGACCGATTGCTCCGGCCCCGTCGTCAATCTCGGCAACGCCGGCGATCTACTGTCGCGGCTCGACACCGTGAAGGTGGTGCGCTGCGACGAGGTGCAATGGCGCTTCCTCGGCCTCTCCCTCGCCGGCTACAACGTGCTGATCTCGCTCGCGATGGCCGCGATCGCCGCGTGGGGCTTTGTGACGACGGCGAAGCGCTAACGCTCAATCGTCCACGTCGTCCTGCGTGCGTCCGAACAGGTGCACGATGCCCGGTGTCGCGATCGTCACGAACACGAAGCGCGAGAGGTGATGGGCGCCGACGAAGATTGGGTCGATGTGCAACGTCAGCGCCAGCGCCAGCATGGCGTCCATCGCGCCCGGCGCGAAGGCGACAACGACGTCGGAGAATTTGACATGCGTGGTGAGCGCCACGATGCCGACGAAAATGGCGGAGACGGCGATGGCCACGGCGAACGAGCCCAGCGCCGCGTTGATGTGGCCGGCGAGCGTCTTGATCCGCATCCGCGCGAAACGGCTGCCGATCAGCGCGCCGATGCCGACCAGCGCCACGCTGCGTCCCCAGTTCGGCAGCCCGCCCTCGACCCAGCCGGCGCCGTGCAGCACGCTGGAGGCGATCATGGCGCCGAACATCCAGCTCGCCGGAAACTTGATCAGCCGCAGGAACAGCGCCATGGCCAGCGAGGCCGCGACCAGCTCCAGGAGATCCAGCGGCGAGGCAATCGCGGTCGTCAGCGACGGCGCGGCAGAGGGGGCGACGCCTGCGACCGCCAGCACCAATGGCAGGGCCGCGGTCAGGATGATGACGCGCATGGTCTGCACCACCGCGATGCCCGGCAGGTCGGCGCCGCGCTCGACTGCCAGAATCGTGATCTGCGACAGCGCGCCGGGGCTGCCGGCGAGGAAAGCCGAGGTGCGGTCCCAGCCATGGATGCGCTGGAGGTAATAGCTGGAGCCGAGGGTCGAGCAGAAGGTCGCGAGCGCAAGCAGCCCGATGGTGACGGGATAGGCGCTGACCTGCTGGATCAAATGGCGCGAGACCACCGAGCCCAGCGAAATGCCGAGCAGCACCAGAACGGTCTGGGTCAGAATCGGCGGCAGCGACAACTGGCGGCCGGCGATCGCCGCGATTCCGACCGCGATCATCGAGCCCGAGATCAGCCCGCCGGGAAGGCCGGCGAGGAGAAACACGAGGCCCCCGGCGGTGCCGATGACGAGCGTCTCCGCCGTGCTCAAGAGCTTGGCACGGCTTGGCCATTCGAACGGCAGGGAGGCGGTGATTTGCTTCACGCCGCCTTATCGCAAATCGGCGAGAGGCGCACAATTGCAAGCTCGTCATGCCGCAATGCGTGCGCCTCTCGCCCGAGACCTGCGGAAGATCGTGTTGGAGGCTATTTCTTGCCGGCGGGAGCGGCAGTGCCGGCCTTCGCGGACTTGATGCATTCGGAGCGGAATTTCTTGCGCTCCTTGCCGTGCAGGCCCTTGGCGTCGGCCTGCTTGGAGCATTCGAGCGACTCGGCCGAGCGCTCCTTCGGAGCTTTCTTGCCGGTCATGGCGGCATCGGTCTTCGTATCGGTCTTGGCAGCCGGCGCGGCGGTCTGCGCGAAGGCGGTGCCGGTGGCGAGCAGGGAGGCGAGGGCGACAGCGGCGAGGCGAGAGGCGAGGGTCATGGTGTGCACTCATCTTGCGAGAATTACGAGAGCTTGGGAACGTCGGCTCACCTTGCTGAACGCGACATGAATGAGCTTGAGGGACGGGACCACTATATTTTGGCGGCGAAAGCCGTGGCATCCTTGCCGCGAGCGGACGGCACGCTAGGATAGCATTCTTCGTTTCACTTCCGTCGGGGAAGACCAAAGAGGAGACCCAGGGATGACCATTCGGACAAATTTGTTGTGCGCGATCGTGGTGTCGGGTGTCGCGGCATTGGCGGCCACCGCGCCGGCTCAGGCGCTGACCTCGCAGGAATGCAGCGCGAAATACCAGGCTGCCAAGAAGGACGGCTCGCTCGGCACCATGAAGTGGAAAGACTTCCGCAAGGCCCAGTGCGGCGCGGATGCAACACCCGCTGCTGCGCCGACGGCGGCTGCGCCCGCCGCTCCTGCCGAGCCGAAACAGGCGAAGAAGGAGGCCGCCCCCGCTGCCGCGCCGACCCTGCCGGCCGGCCCCGCGATCTTTCCGAACGCAGTCGATCCGAAATACGCCAAGGAGACACCCGGCAAGGCCCGCCTCCACACCTGCGTCGACCAGTACAACGCCAACAAGGCGACCAATGGCAATGGTGGTCTAAAGTGGATCCAGAAGGGCGGCGGCTATTACAGCGAATGCACCAAGAAGCTGAAGGGCGCCGCCTGAGCTTCGGATTGATACGAAGGCCGGAGCAGCGCTCCGGCCTTTTGCTTGAAGTTTGCGAACCGCTGGCGCGGGCCGCGCTCGACGAATACTGCGACGCTGACAGCGACGCTGCTGCTCCGCAACGCGCTTCGCAAGAGCCGCGCAGGTCTCACGCATAGCGGCGATTGACAAGCCTGCCGGCGCATCCCTTGATGCGACGGTCATGCTCGCGAGTCTCGGCCTCATCCTGCTGTGCCAATTGATCGGCGAAGCCGTCGCGCGCGGCCTCGGCCTGCCGCTGCCGGGACCGGTGCTCGGCCTGCTGCTGCTCCTGGTGCTCCTCCTCGCTCGCGATCGTTTTGCGTTGCTGGTGCGCGGACCGCTGCGCAACGACGGCGTCGAGACGGCAGGCAAGGGTTTATTGGCGCATCTGTCGCTGTTGTTCGTGCCGGCCGGCGTCGGCGTCGTGCAGAAGCTCGATCTGCTCGCGTCCCACGGCGTCGCGATCGTCCTGGTGCTCGCGCTGTCCGTGGTCGCCACGCTGCTCGCGACGGTGCTGACCTTTCTCCTCGTCAGCCGCCTGTTGAAGCAACAGGACGCGCGATGAGCGACAATCCGTTCTCGCTCTGGGTCTATCTCTCGCAGTCGCCGCTGCTGTGGCTGACCGTGACGCTGCTGGTCTATGCGACCACGGACGCGGTGTCGCTGGCGACCCGGCGCCACCCTCTGGCCAATCCCGTGCTGCATGCGATGTGGATCATCGGCGCGTTTCTGCTCCTGACCGGCACCTCCTACACGACCTATTTCGCCGGCGCGCAATTCGTGCACTTCCTGCTTGGACCCGCGACCGTCGCGCTCGCCGTACCGCTGTACGAGAATCGCAAGCGCGTGGTCGCCTCGATCGTGCCGATGCTGGCGGCCCTGCTCGCCGGATCGGTCACGGCCGTGGTGTCGGTGGTATTGCTGGCCGAACTTGCCCGCTTGCCGCGCGACGTGGTGCTGTCGCTGGCGCCGAAATCGGTCACCGCCGGCGTTGCCATGGGCATCGCCGAATCCCTGCACGCCGATCCTTCGCTGACGGCGGTCGCGGTGATCCTCACCGGCATCATCGGCGCCATCATCGTGACGCCGTTGATGAACCGTACCGGCATCACCGATTACCGGGCCCGCGGATTCGCTGCCGGCCTTGCCGCGCATGGCATCGGTACCGCGCGCGCGTTCCAGGTCGACGAGATTGCCGGTGTCTTCTCCGGCATCGCCATGAGCCTGAACGCCTTGGTGACCTCGTTCCTGGTTCCTTTGGCGGTCACGCTGCTGATGCGATGACATCGGCGCAGCGGCATTCTATATGACCGGTAACAATTCCCGATCCCGAACCGTATTCGGGGAGATGGGACCGAAACGGGACGAGATATGGCTGGATTCAGGAATAATGGCCTTGTGCCGACGCGGCGCGCAGCGCTGACGCTGATCGGGGCGGGGACCCTCGCGGTAGGTGCGGTCGTCTCGGCGCGTGCGGCGACCGACGATGACGAGGTGCTGACCGAAACCAAGGTGCTGCGCGATCCCGACACGCCCGTCGCCGGCAATCCCAATGGCAACGTCACCATCGTCGAATGGTCCGATTACAATTGCCCCTATTGCCGCAAGCTCGAGCCCGAGCTGCGTCAGGTCGTCCAGGATGATGGCAAGGTGCGGCTGGTGATGAAGGATTGGCCGATCCTCGGACCGGTCTCGGTCACGGCGGCGCGGACCGCGCTCGCGGCGAAATTCCAGGACAAATACCACCAGGCCCATGACGCCATGATGGGCGTCAGCTCGCGCCTGACCGAGCCGCGCATCAACGAGTTGCTGGCGGCGGCCGGCGTCGACATGGACCGGCTGAAACGCGATCTTGCCGGCCGTGGCAGCGACATCGATGCCCTGCTCAAGCGCAACAACGAGCAGGCCGAAGCCTTCGGCTTCCGCGGCACCCCGTCCTTCATCGTCGGCAAGTACCGCGTGCCCGGCGTGCTCAGCATGACTCAGTTCGAGCAGGTCATCGCCGATGCTCGCAAGGCCAAGATGAACTGACGCGCGCAGCGTGATCGCAGCCAACACAAAGGCGCCGCCGTGGAGTTCGCGACGGCGCCTTGCTCATGAAACGGCGTCGTTATTTCGACGAGATCCGGACCCAGTCCTTGTGCGCGCGATCGCGCAGCGCGTCCCAGTCCGCCTTCGCGACGTCCCAGTTCACGATGGTGCGATTGGTGATCGCAACCTCGCCATTGGCGACGGACGACGTGTGCATGGAATCATAGAGATACACGCCGCCTGCAAGCAGCAGCGCGCCCAGGATCATTCCGAAAAAAATCTGCATGCGCGAACCCTCCGGTGACGGCGGATAACGTCGGCCTGGAGCGATGGTTCCGCGGCGGTTGCGGCACAGGCAGGGACGGATCGTTCATGCTCGATTCAGCCACTGCACCAGCTCCGCGTTGATCTCGCGCGGATAGGTGTGGCTGAGGTCGTCGATCTCGCGATAGGTGACGTTCGCACCGGCGGCCGCAAGCGCAGCCTGCGTCTGGCGCGCGGTCTGTACCGGAAACATCCAGTCGAGCTTGCCGTGGGTGATGAACACAGGCAGCCCCTGCAGGCGCATGGCGTCGGCCATCTCAGCCATCAGCGGATGGAAGGTTGCGGACACCGGCGCCAGATGGGTGAAGGGCGAGGCACCGTCGAGCCCGGTCACGTAACAGAAGGTACCGCCGTCGCTCATGCCGGTCAGCAGCATGCGCGAAGCATCGACGGTCCACCGGCCGCGCACGGTCTCGAGGATGCGCATGAGGTTGGGCGTATCGGCATCGTCGCCCATCAGCGCCCAGGTCGGACCGGTCGCGGTCGGCACCACCAGGATCGCGCCGAGGCTGCGGGCATCGCGGAGCCAGCTCCACAGAAAGCCGCGTCCGTTGCCGCTGCCGCCATGCAGCGCCACCACCAGCGGCATGGCGCGGTCGGGTGTGTAATACTCGGGCACATAGACCGAGAAGCCGCCGCGGCTGCCGGGTTCGTTGTGATCGTGGAAGATTCCGGTGTGCTCGCTTGCGTCGCCTTCAAGCCGCGACAACAGGTCCGCATTGTCCCGACTGGCGGAGTTGAGGAAGAAGTTGCTCACCGGCGGAAACTGCACCGAAAGGGGATAGAGCGCCTCCTGTGCGCGCGGTACGTGGCGCAGCGCGCGGAATACCGCGACGAGATCGCCATTGCCGCGCTCGACTTCGCGTATGCCGGCGAAGGCGGCAAGCGTCTCGTCGCAGGCGCGATCCAGTCGCTCGCGCAGTCCGGCGAACTGCTCCGGCCAATCCCCGACCGCCGCGTGCGCCGCCTGCAGTGCTTCGTCCGGGGCGCCGATCGCGTTCATGATGGAAGCAAAGGCCGGCGGATGCAGATGCCGGGCGAAGAAGCCGAGCGCTTCCAGCGCATTGAGCAGCGGCGGGAGCACGGCCACGATGTCGTCGATCACGGCCTCGCTCATTGCCGATCCCTTCAGCGTCGATTCAATGCAGCTTCGGCGCCTTCAACAGCTTGAACCGGTCGGTCGAGGTCACCGTGACGTCGAAGGTGACGCCTTCGTGGTGCACCGTGAGCGGCACGTCGACGCCGGCGGCGCCGAGCGCCCACATCTTCTTGTAGAAGGCGCTCTGGCTCGTGACCTTGTCGCCGTCGACGGCGAGGATGACGTCGCCGGTCTTGAGCTCGGCGCGCGCAGCCGGACCGTTGTCGGAGATTCCGATCACCACCACGCGGTTATCGATCTCGGTCGAGTAGAGACCGAGCCAGGGCCGCGCCGGCTTGTTGACGCGGCCGAACCTGCGCAAATCCTCCAGGATCGGCTTCAACAGGTCGATCGGCACGATCATGTTGACGTGCTCGGCCTTGCTGTCGCGTTCGCGCTCGAGCTGAAGCGAGCCGATGCCAATCAACTCGCCGCGCTCGTCGAGCAGCGCCGTGCCGCCCCAGTTCGGATGTGCGGGATAGGTGAAGACGGCTTCGTCCAGCAGGTATTCCCAGTAGCCGGCGAATTCCTGCTTGGCCACGATCTGGCTCGCGACCGATCGCGTGCGGCCGCCGGCGCCGCCGACCACGACGCGGTCGCCGATCCCTGTGTCTGCCGAGTTGCCGAGAGGCAAGGGCTCGACGTCCAGCTGACCGAGCGCCTGAACCAGGCCGAACCCGGTCTCGGAATCGAAGCCAAGCGCATGTCCTTCGACAACGCGGCCGTCGGCGAGGTGCAGCCAGACCGATTCCGCCTCGGTGATGAGATAGCCGATGGTGAGCACCAGCCCGTCGTCGATCACGACGCCGTTGCCGGCACGCTCGGTGCCGAGCGTCTCGGCGCTGAAGGCGTCCGGCGGGATGATGGCGTGCAGGCCGACGACGGATCCGAGCGCTCGTTCGAGATTGAAACCGTAGTCGCCGGCACGCGGCTGATTGGCCGGCGGCACTCTCCATTCGGTCAGGGTGGACATGGAGTTCTCCTGGCTGAGTGCATCGCGCCGACATTGCCGCAGAGCGAGGCGCGAAGCACACATAATTTAGGCCGCGGGAGGCCGTCTTGAAAGGCTCGTTCCCAACTATTCCCGGCAACGCCGCGTGAAATCTTCGAAAGGCACGGAGACGCCTTGCGCATGGGCGGCCGGCGACTTTCGATCCGGCCCCATGCCGCATGGCTGGTGTCCGGCGGGGCGCTAGGCGCCGCGCAGTGAAGCTGCTAACCATTGCCGCTTCGTTTGACCAAGGGATCACGGATCGAAGCATGGACAACCGCAGCGACATCTGGCGTGGCATCGACACGATCAAGGCGCGTTTCATCGACCTCAGCGACAAGGTCTGGGGCATGCCCGAGGTGTGCTATACCGAGGCGCGGTCCGCCGCCGAGCATCTTGCCGAGCTGCGTCATCAGGACTTCCGCATCACGGAGAACGTCGCCGGCATTCCGACCGCGGTGATGGGCGAGTGGGGCGAGGGCGGTCCGGTCATCGCATTCATGGGGGAATATGACGCGCTGCCCGGCCTCAGCCAGGAAGCGGGTGTCGCCGAGCATCGTCCGATCGAAGCCGGCGGGCACGGCCATGGCTGCGGTCACAATCTACTCGGTTCCGCCGCGCTGCTCGCCGCGACCGCAGTGAAGGACTGGCTCGCCGAAAACAAGGTGCCCGGTCGCGTGCGCTACTATGGCTGCCCGGCCGAAGAAGGCGGCGCGGCAAAGGCTTTCATGGTGCGCTCCGGCGCGTTCGAGGATGCCGATATCGCCGTCACCTGGCATCCGCACAGCTTCTGGGAGGTCGCGGTGACGCCGTCGCTCGCGAACACGCGCGCGGATTTCATCTTCACCGGCCGTACCTCGCATGCCGCGGCCTCGCCGCATCTCGGCCGCTCCGCCCTCGATGCGGTCGAGCTGATGAATGTCGGCGTGAACTACATGCGCGAGCACATGCCGAGCGATGCGCGCGTGCATTACGCGCTGCTCGACACCGGCGGCATCGCTCCCAACGTGGTGCAAGCGCATGCCCGCGTGCGCTACTCGATCCGCGCCCGCGATCTGCCCGGCATGAACGAGCTGGTCGGGCGCGTGAGCAAGATCGCGGAGGGCGCAGCACTGATGACCGAGACCAAGGTGGAGATGAAGATCATCTCCGCGGTCTCCAACATCCTGCCGAACGCACCGCTGGAACAGGCGCTGCACCGGATCATGGAAGAGCTCGGACCGCCGCATTTCGACGATGCGGACAAGAGCTTTGCCGGCCAGATCCGCGCGACGCTGAGCGACAAGGACATCGCGTCGGTCTATTACGCGATTGGCATGGAGCCGACCGATCGGCCGCTGGCCGACTTCCTGGTCCCGCTCGATGCCAAGCGCAACCCACTGGTCGGCTCGACCGACGTCGGCGACGTGAGCTGGGTGGTGCCGACCGTGCAGGTTCACGCACCCACGGTTGCAATCGGCACGCCCTTCCACACTTGGCAGGTGGTCGCGCAGGGCAAGAGCCCACATGCCCACAAGGCCATGGTGCAGGCGGCCAAGGCGATGGCCGGTCTCGGCATCAAGGCGCTGACGGATCCGGAACTGATCAAGGCGGCCAAGGCCGACCTAAAAAGGCGGACGGCCAAGACGCCGTATGTCTGTCCGCTGCCGGATCACATTGAGCCGCCGCTCGACATGTCCGTGGCGTAGAATTTCGCCTCGATACTTCGTCTGATCCTGCGAACAAATTTTTCGCAGTGCAGCGTGCAATCCAGCGTGTTTTGATGCTGGATTGCCGAACGGATGGGCTGCGGAACGCAATTTTGCCCAACAGACGGCCAGAGCACCGTTTGCACACGCACGGTCCCAGTTGACGCGCCCCCCATTCGGTGTGCCATCTACCGCCAGCCAATTGGGCGGCCACCTTTCACGGCCGTCCTCATCACCGTGGAAACCAGACGGGGGACAACCATGCTGGATAAAGAACTGCGTTCAATGATCGGCAAAGTGAAGGACGGGCGGATGGATCGCCGCGCCTTCATCCGGCGTCTGGCCGCTGTCGGGCTCACCGCCCCGCTGGCCAATCAGCTTCTCGCGCTCGGCGGCGTTGCGATGGCGCAGAGCCCCATGGTCTACAAGCCAACCAAGCGCGGGGGCGGCGGCCCTCTCAAGCTGTTGTGGTGGCAGGGGCCGACGCTGCTCAATCCACATTTCGCCACCGGCACCAAGGACCAGGATGGATCGCGCCTGTTCTACGAGCCGCTCGCAAGCTGGGACGCCGACGGCAATCTCAACCCGATTCTCGCCGCGGAGATTCCCTCGGTTGCAAACGGCGGTCTCGCCGCCGATGCCAAATCGGTGCTCTGGAAAATCAAGCCGGGAGTCAAATGGCACGACGGCAAGCCGCTCACTGCCGACGACTTCGTGTTCACCTGGCAATATGCCAGCGATCCCGCCACTGCCGCCGTCAGCATCAGCACCTATGGCGAGATCACGGTCGAGAAGGTGAGCGATCTTTCGATTCGCATCCTGTTCAAGACTCCCACGCCATTCTGGGCAAATGCCTTCGTCGGTGCCTATGGCTGCGTTCTTCCGAAGCACCTGTTCGCGGACTACAAGGGTTCGAAGTCCCGCGAGGCGCCGAACAATCTGGCCCCGGTGGGCACCGGCCCCTACCAATTCGTGGAGTTCAAGCCGGGCGATATGGTCCGCGGCCGGCTCAATCCCGACTACCATATGCCCAACCGGCCGCATTTCGACACGATCGAGATGAAGGGCGGCGGCGATGCCGTCTCCGCGGCGCGGGCGGTGATCCAGACCGGTGAATTCGACTTCGCCTGGAACATGCAGGTCGAAGACGACGTGCTGCTGCGTCTGGAGAAGGGCGGCAAGGGCAAGACGGTCTACGCCACCGGTGGCGACATCGAGTTCATTGCGATCAACTTCACCGATCCGAACACCGAGATCGATGGCGAACGGTCCTCGATGAAGACCAAGCACCCGATCCTCTCGGATCCGAACGTGCGCAAGGCGCTCTCCCTGCTCGTCGACCGCGAGTCCGTGAAGAAGGCGATTTACGGTCGCGCCGGCCGCACCACCGCCAACTATCTCAACGGTCCCGAAAAATTCGTTTCAAAGAACACGTCGTGGGAGTTCAACATCGAGAAGGCGTCGAAGATGCTCGACGACGCCGGATGGAAGGTCGGAGCGGACGGCATACGCGAGAAGGACGGAAAGAAGTTCAAGCTTCTGTACCAGACCTCCACCAACGGTCCGCGCCAGAAGACCCAGGCGATCGTCAAGCAGGCCTGCCAGAAGGCCGGCATCGACGTGGAGCTGAAATCGGTCGTTGCCTCGGTGTTCTTCTCGTCAGACGTTGCCAACCCCGATACCTACCCCAAGTTCTATGCCGACATCGAGGAGTTCCAGATCCCGATGACGCAGCCGGATCCGGCCTTGCACATGCGCCGCTACATCTCCGCCAACGTGGCCACCAAGGAGAACAAGTGGCAGGGCCAGAATTTTCCGCGCTACGTCAACAAGGACTATGATGCCGCCATTGCGGCAGCCGAGACCGAGACCGATCCGGTCAAGCGCGCCGCGCTCTACATCAAGTGCAACGATCTGCTCTGGAAGGACACCGTGTTCATTCCGGTGATGCATCGCCTGAAGGTGGAAGCCGCGGCCAATGCGCTGCGGCCAGCGCTGAGCGGCTGGGCGAACGAGACGGACAACATCCAGGATTGGTACCGCGAGGCGTGAGGGACGGCCGTAAGAGGATCCTTCCCTGATGAGTCAGTATGTCCTGCGTCGCTTGCTGGTCGCGATTCCGAGCCTGCTCGGCATCTCGGCAGTGCTGTTCTTTGTGTTGGCGCTGGCTCCCGGCGACCCGTTCTCCGAACTGGCGACCAATCCGAACGTGCCGCCCGAAGTGCAAGCCGCACTTCGGGCCAAATTTGGCCTGGATGATCCGATCTATCTTCGTTACCTGCACTGGCTGTCGGCCATGATGCACGGCGACTGGGGTTTTTCGTTCGTCAGCCGGATGAACGTCGATACGCTCATCCTCCAGCGCCTTCCGACGACACTCTACGTGATCGGCTCGGCGCAGATTCTGGCGTTGCTGGTCGCAATTCCCGTCGGCGTCTATGCGGCGACCAAGCCTTATTCGGTGTTCGACCAGGTCGCCAACTCGCTTGCCTTCATCGGCTTTTCGCTGCCGACCTTCTTCACCGGCATCCTGTTCATCCTGATCTTCTCGGTCACGCTCGATTGGCTTCCCTTCGTCTATTCGACGGACATCAATGCGACCGGGATCCGCTGGGTGCTGGAGATGATCCGGCAGGCGATCATGCCTGTAGCGGTGCTCGGCCTGTTTCAGGCGGCGTCGATGACCCGCTTCGTCCGCTCGGCGATGCTCGACGTGATCCGGCTCGACTACGTCACCACCGCGCGGGCGAAGGGCCTCGGGCAGCCCAAGGTCATCGTCAAACACGTCATGCGTAACGCCATGATCCCGGTCGTGACGCTGATCGCGCTGCAGATGCCCGCGGTGTTCGGCGGCGCCATCGTCACCGAGCAGATCTTCCGCATTCCGGGCATTGGTTCGCTGCTGATCTCCTCCATCCTTTCCAACGACACGCCGGTGGTGATGGCCGTCACCTTCGTCTTCGCGTGCCTCGTCGTGCTGTTCAATCTCATCGCGGACGTCCTGTATGGTTGGCTTGACCCTCGCATCTCCCTCCGCTGAGCGGCGGGTCTACTCGCCCTGGCGGGAGACCTGGCGGCGTTATCGCCGCCACAAGCTCGCCGTGGTCAGCGCGTTCCTGCTCCTCATCCTGATTCTGGCAGTGGTCGTCGGTCCCTTCATCTGGCGCGTCAAGATCAACGACATCGACATCGTGGCAGGCCTGCAAGGCCCCTCGCTCGCGCATCCGTTCGGCACCGACGATCTTGGCCAGGACATCCTGGCGCGCATGATCTACGGCGGGCGCATCTCGCTCGCGGTCGGGCTCGCCGCGATGCTGGTCTCGGTCTTCATCGGTACGCTGATCGGCGCGCTCGCCGGCATGTCGCGCGGGGCGCTCGGGCACGGTCTGATGTGGCTGACCGACCTGTTCCTGTCGCTGCCCCAACTGCCGCTGCTCCTCCTGCTAATCTATCTGTTCCGCGAGGGGCTGAAGTCGGTGTTCGGACCGGAGGGCGGCATCTTCATTCTGATTGTGCTCGTCATCGGAGGCTTGCGCTGGATGCCGGTTGCGCGGCTGGTGCGCGCGCAGTTCCTGTCGATTCGCGAGAAGGAGTTCGTCGAGGCGGCGCGGGCGCTCGGCGCCAGCCCGGTGCGGCAGGTGGTGCGCCATATCCTGCCCAATGCGCTCGGCCCGGTGATCATCGCCGGCACCATCGACGTCGCCGCCGCCATCATTGCGGAATCGACGCTGTCGTTCCTCGGCCTCGGCTTTCCGCCGGACACGCCGACCTGGGGCCGGCTGTTGTACGACGCCAAGGACTTTCTCGACATCGGCCCGCATTGGGCGCTGTTTCCGGGCGGCGCGATCTTCATCGCGGTGGTCGCCATCAACTTCATCGGCGACGGCCTGCGTGACGCGCTCGATGCGCGACGGGTGATCTGATGGCGCCGCTGCTCGAGATCAAGGGACTGAAGACCCACTTCTCCACTGACGACGGTATCCTCCAGGCCGTCGATGGCGTCGATATCTCCATCAACCGGGGCGAGACGCTCTGCGTCGTCGGCGAATCCGGCTGCGGCAAGACCGTGACCGCGATGTCGATCCTGAAGCTGATCGCGATGCCGCCGGGCCGTATCGCCGCCGGGCAGATCATCTTCGAGGGCCGCGATCTCGTGCCGCTGACGAGCAACCAGCTCGACGAGATCAGAGCCAAGGAGATCGGCTTCATCTTCCAGGAGCCGATGACGTCGCTCAACCCGGTCCTGACCATCGGCGAGCAGATCGCCGAGAGCCTGCGCCGCCACGAGGCCGTGACCAGAAAGCAGGCGCTCGACCGCACCGTCGAGATGCTGAAGCTGGTGCAGATCCCGAACGCCGAAGGCCGCGTGCACAATTATCCGCACCAGTTCTCCGGCGGCATGCGCCAGCGCGTGATGATCGCGATGGCGCTGGCCTGCAAGCCGAAGCTGATCATCGCCGACGAGCCCACCACTGCGCTCGACGTCACCATCCAGGCGCAGATCCTCGACCTCTTGCAGGACATGAAGGAGCGCTTCGGCATGGCGGTGATGCTGATCACCCATGCCATGGGCGTCGTCGCCGAAACCGCGCAGCGCGTCGTCGTGATGTATGCCGGCAAGGTGGTCGAAGAAGCGACCGTCGACGATTTGTTCAGCGATCCCGGCCATCCCTATACCCAAGGCCTGATCCGCTCGATCCCGCGCATCGATCTCGACAGCGAGCACAAGACCCGGCTCGAGGCGATCGGCGGCTCGGTGCCGATCCTGATCAATCCGCCGGTCGGCTGCCGCTTTGCGCCGCGCTGCAAGTTCGCCATGAACGTCTGCACCGAGAAGGAGCCGCTGCTCCGCGAGATCGCGCCCGGCCATCGCATGGCCTGTCACCTCGGGGATACTAGCCTGGGAGGCGCGTCATGAGCGAACCCTTGCTGCACGTCAGCGGCCTGAAGAAACATTTCCCCGTGCTCGGCGGCCTGATGTCGCGCCAGGTCGGCACCGTCTATGCGGTCGACGGCGTGTCGTTCTCGGTCAACCGGGGCGAGACGCTCGGTCTCGTCGGCGAATCCGGTTGCGGCAAGTCGACCACGGGGCGCTGCGTGCTGCGCCTGATCGAACCGACCGGCGGCAAGGTCGTCTTCGACGGCCAGGACGTGCGCCAGCTTGGTGGCAACGATCTGCGCGCGATACGGCGGAACATGCAGCTGGTATTCCAAGACCCGTTCGCCTCGCTCAATCCGCGCATGACGGTCGGCGCGATCCTCGGCGAGGCACTGATCATCCACAAGCTGGGATCGTCGGCGACGGAGCGCGAGGGGCGCATCGCCAGCCTGCTTGTGAAGGTCGGGCTGAAGGCCGAGCACATGCGGCGCTATCCGCACGAATTCTCCGGCGGACAGCGCCAGCGCATCGTGATCGCACGCGCGCTTGCGGTCGAGCCGAAGCTGATCGTCTGCGACGAGCCGGTCTCGGCGCTTGACGTGTCGATCCAGGCCCAGGTCATCAACTTGCTGGAAGACCTCCAGACCGAGTTGAACCTCACTTATCTCTTCGTCGCCCACGACCTCTCGGTGGTCGAGCACATCTCCGACCGCGTCGCGGTAATGTATCTCGGCCGTATCGTCGAGCTGGCGAAAGCCACCGACCTCTACCGCAATCCACAGCATCCCTATACTAGGGCGCTGCTGTCGGCGGTGCCGGTGCCGGATCCCAAGCTCAAGCGTGAGCGCATCCGCCTCAAGGGCGACGTGCCGAGCCCGATGAAGCCGCCGTCCGGTTGTCATTTCCACACCCGCTGCCCGATCGCTCAGCCGCGCTGCGCGGAGAGCTCGCCGGAACTGAAGGAGGGGGCGGGCGGCCATTTTGTGGCGTGCCATCTGGCTTGATGCCAACGGAAGGCCGCGCGTTCATTCGTGAGGCAGGCCGTGCTCCGACAGGACCTGGGGCGTTGTGACTTCCATAGCGGCAGCCGATCGCCCGATCAAACGCGGCGCGCGCCGGGGCCACGTTTCGCCTGCCGCTCCCGATAATCCAGCCGTTCCGCACACTCATCGTCTGCGGCGCCCATCCGTACCGCCTCGACCAGCCAATCGCGAAAGGCTCGCATACCCGGGGTCAGGTCTTTCGATTTGAGCCAGGTCAGCCAGTACGATCCGGCCGCGACCTCCGCCGCGAAAGGCCTGACCAACCGGCCGGTTTCCAGTTCGCGCCGGAACATGGCGACCGGGACGAGGCCAATGCCCACGCCCCGCGCCGCTGCTTCCGCCATTGCGACGGAGCTGTCGAAGATCGGCCCCTGGATCATCGGGCAAGGCGCGCCCGCAACCGCAAACCACAGGGGCCATTCCTCTGCCCGATAGGACCGCAGAAGGTATTCGCGTGCGAGATCGGCCGGCTGCCGTAGCCGGGCAGCAAAATCGGGATGGCAGACCGGCGAGAGCGGTGCGGCCAGAAGGTGAATCGCCTCGGTCCCGTGCCAAGAGCCATCGCCAAAACGGAGCGCAAGTTCGAGGCCTTCACCTGCGATATCGACACGGTTGTTGTTGGTGAGAAGACGCAGGTCGACATAGGGATGCATGATTCGGAAGTGCTCAAGGCGCTGCAACAGCCATCCAGTTGCAAAGGTACCGACGCAGCCAACGGTTACCACCTCTCGCGTTTCCTTGGCCTCGATCCGGTCGATCGCCGCGCCAATGCGGCTGAACGCGTCGGTCAGCACGGGCAGCAGGGTCAATCCTTCATCGGTTAGGGCGAGGCCGCGCGGCAAACGCCTGAACAGGCTGGTGCTCAACATGTCTTCGAGCTGCTTGACCTGATGGCTGACTGCGGTCTGCGTCACCCGCAACTCGAGGCCCGCTTTGGTGAAGCTCAAATGCCTGGCCGAGGCTTCAAAGGCACGCAATGCATTCAGTGGAAGATGTTTACGCACGGGTCTTCGTACCTGATGACCAAGTTTTGCTCATGGCTCGACATATAAATGATCGTTTGTGCGCCGTCACGACGCCCGGCAATTTCGCGCCAGCCCAACCGGAGATTGGACATGTTGACGAGACGGAAATTTGGCTTCGGCGCTGTTAGCGCGATAGCCGCTTCGACCCTGCTGCGGCCGAGCAGGGCGGCGGAGGATCGCAGGCAACCATTGGAGCGGGAACTCGCGCGCATCGAACGCGAGAGCCTCGGACGGCTCGGCGTTGCGGTTCTTGATACCGAGACGGGGCTGGACGCCGGACTGCGCGTCCGCGAACGCTTCCCGATGTGCAGCACCTTCAAGTGCCTCGCCTCAGCCGCCGTCTTGAAGCGGGTGGACCGTGGAGAGATGCGGCTCGATCAACGTATTCAGTTCGAGGCGAAGGACCTCGTGCCGTATTCGCCTGTCACCAAGGATCGCGTTACCACCGGCATGACGCTCGCGGAAATCTGCGAAGCTGCGCTGACGCGGAGCGACAATACTGCGGGCAATCTGCTGCTGCGCCAGATCGGCGGCCCGGCAGGGCTGACGAGCTTTGCCCGCTCACTCGGTGACGAGGTCAGCCGTCTGGATCGATGGGAGATCGAGTTGAACGAAGCTCTTGCTGATGACCCGCGCGATACCACGAGCCCCGCGGCCATGCGGCAAAACTTGCAGCACTTGCTGCTCGGGGATGCGCTCTCGGCGAATTCGCGCCGGCAACTGACGGACTGGATGGTCGCAAACAAGACCGGCGATACGAGGCTTCGCGCTGGCGCGCCGCGCGATTGGAAGGTTGCTGACAAAACCGGCGCGGGAGATCGCGGCACGACCAACGATGTCGGCGTTTTCTGGCCGGCCGGCCGCAAGCCGATTTTGGTCACGGCATACCTGACGGGCTCGCAAGCCTCCCCTGAGGACCGTAATGCGACAATCGCCAAGGTGGCTCGCGCGGTTGCCGAGATTGTTTCAGGACAGGGCTAGCGGGGAGAACTGGCCCTTCGCTCGGCTGGCGCGCTATGCGGTGGAATTCGTCCCACCGTCGATATCCCTGGCGTGCGCGCCATTCCTCTCGGTTGCAGTCTTCGAATCCTGGGTGCGCGTGCCAAAGCGCCCATTTTTTGCTCTGGGTCAGCGCCATCCCAGCCCGTCATGCCTCCAGCGTGAAGCCGACGCGCAGCGTCACTTGATAATGGCGGACAGTGCCGTTCTCGATGTGGCCGCGCGTCTGCACCACCTCGAACCATTTCATCTCGCGAACGGTCTTGGCGGCGCGGCTGATCGCATTCTTGATCGCGTCTTCGATCGAGGTCTCGGACGATCCGACGAGGTCCAGGATCTTGTAGACGTGATCGCTCTCGGTTGCGGGCATGGGTCTTCCCCTGTTTCGTTTGCGGCCGACGAACGCGCTTGGCGGAACGTGCACGCGAGCGTGCATGGCGTTGACTCTGAACGGGCATGGGCGCTTCGGGTTCCCAGTGCCGTGATGGCCCGCATGCGCCAGCCGAGGTGGAGCTCGTCACGCTTGCCTGCTAAGCGCTATTCATGGGTCCGGCACGACGCGACAGGACCGATCGACGCGAGGCGATCCCGCGGCCGGTATTTGCGACCTTCACCAACGTCTTTGCCTGGATGGGCCTCGGCACGGTCGCTATGAGATATGTGACGGTGAGCGAGGGCGCTCTGCTCGCCGACACCATGCCGCCGCTGGGCTATCGCGAGTGGACGGCGATGGCGGTCACGCTCGGCGGCGTGACACTGGGTTTGCAGCGGGGGCAAGCCGCCCGCACGGTCGCCCTACGGATCCAGCTCCGTATCCCAGTACAGATAGTCCAGCCAGCTATCGTGCAGATAATTCGGCGGAAACAGGCGGCCATTGCGGTGGAGCTGGTGCACGGTCGGCGCGAACGCGCTCTGGCGCGGAAACATCCTGGCCTGCGCCGGGGTGAGATTGCCCTTGCGCAAATTACAGGGCGAGCACGCCGCGACCACGTTCTCCCAGGTGGTCTGGCCGCCCTTGCTGCGCGGGATGATGTGATCGAAGGTGAGGTCTTCGGGCGAGCCGCAATATTGGCAGGCGAAACGATCGCGCAGGAAGACGTTGAATCGGGTGAAGGCCGGATGGGTGGTCGGCTTGACGAAGGATTTGAGCGAGACGACGCTCGGCAGCTGCATTTGCAGCGTGGGACTGTGGACCGCCTGATCGTAATGGGCGACGATGTTGACGCGATCGAGGAACACCGCCTTGATCGCGTCCTGCCACGACCAGAGAGACAGCGGGTAGTAACTCAGCGGCCGGAAGTCCGCATTCAGCACCAACACCGGCCAACTGCCTTGCGAGACATGTGCGTTCAAGTAACGCTCCCGGCCTCCAATATACGCTGCGAAGCAGCATGTACTGACATACTACATGCAGCGTGACGGGATTGTGAAGCCCGTTGAGCGACTTATTCAGACGCAAGCAATGCGGCGGCGGGGTGGCAAAACGCTCAAAACGCCGCGATTCCCAGAGACAATCTGACTGGCGCGGAACCGTCGCCCCTGCGCGTCGTGCTTGCCATGGCAGCTACTCCCGTACCCGCTCCAGCTTCTGCAAACAACGCGTGCCGCGCACCGCGGCTGGCATCTCCTCGTCGGGAAAGCTGGTCTTCCAGTCGGTGACGCCAACCTCGCCGACATAGATGTCGCCTTTCGAATCCAGCGCGATGCCGTGGGGCGCCAGGAATTTACCGCTGGCAACACCCGGGCCCTCCTCGCCGCCGAGCCGCGCGATGCGCTTGCCCTGGGCGTCCACGATCGACAGCCGCGGGCCGAGATTGGGCACCTTGCGGTTGACGGCCATGCCGGGACCGAGCTCGCCGATCACGAAGGTCGGGGTCTTGGCCCCGCCGCAGCAGCATAGCGCGCAGGGCCGGTGCAGATTGTTCCACTGCGTCTCGTACCTGCCTTCGCCGTCGAACACCTGCACGCGATGGTTCTCGCGGTCGGCGACATAGACCCAGCCGTCGGCATCGGTGGCGATATTGTGCACGATGTTGAACTGGCCGGGATCGGTGCCCGGTTCGCCCCAGCTCTTGATCGGCTTGCCGTCGGGCGTGAACTTGTGCACGCGAGCATTGCCATAGCCGTCGGAGACGTAGATCTCGCCGTTGGGCGACAGTGCGGTGTGGGTGCAGCGGTGGAAGGGATCGCCGCTCATGAACGGCGTCGGCTTTGCGGGAATGCCGATCGTCAGCAGCACCCTGCCGTCGGTGGTGCATTTGCGCACGGTGTGGTCGCCGTCATCGGTGCAATAGAGATTGTCGTCGGCGTCGATGTGCAGGCCGTGCGCGCGCGAGAACAGGCCTTCGCCAAAACTGCGCAGGAAATTGCCGTCGCGGTCGAGCACCACCATCGGATGGGCGCCGCGGTTGAAGACGTAGACACGGTCCTTGCTGTCGACCGCGACGGAGGCGACATCGGTGAGCTGCCAGCCGTCCGGCAGCTTCGCGAAATTGTCGACGACGCGGTAGCGGTGCTCGCCGGTGCCGAGAATGGCTGGCATGGGATGTTTCCTCGTGTCGTTCCAGGGCGCGACGAAGTCGCTTACGTCGGACCCAAAATCCCTTCCTCGATCGCCTTGATCTGAAGCGCGAGATATTTCGAGTTGATTCGGCATTGCGCGAGGCTGCCGGCGATGAACCAGAGACCGGGCTGCCTGGTGCGCGCATACATGTTGCGCAGCTCGAAGCCGTCGCCAAAGCCCCACACCGGGCCGACGCGGTCGGCGATGCCGTCGCCGAACAGTTTTCGCACGAGATAGTCTTGCGGCTTGTAACCCGTCGACAGCACGATGAGATCGGCCGGAATGGTCGACCCGTCCTTCATCCGCGCGCCGTCTGTGACGAAACCCTCGATGTCGGAGAACTGCTTGAGCTTGATCGCGCCCTCGACGATGAGGTTGGAGCAACCGACGTTGAAATAATAGCCGCCGCCGCGGGTGAGGTATTTGAACTGCCAGCCGGTGCCGCCTTCGCCGAAATCGAGCTTGAAGCCGACGCGGCGGAGGCCATCGAGCAGCTCCTTGTCGAGCTCCTTCGACTGCTCGGTCAGCATGACATGGGTTTTCTTCGCCAGCGGCGTCGGCATCGAGGTTGCGATCAGATCGTTGTCCTCGAGCGTGCCTTCATTGTAGGTTGCGTACGCCAGCTGCGCCGACGGCTCGATATTGGTGACAAGCGTGGCAGCGCGCTGCACCAGCGTTACATCGGCGCCGCTGGAATAAAGATCCTGCGCGATGTCGTGGCCGCTGTTGCCGGTGCCGATGACGATCGCGCGCTTGCCCGTCCAGGTCTCGCCGTCCTCGTAGCGGCTGGAATGCAGCAGCGTGCCCTTGAAACTGCTCAGGGTCGGAATGTCGGGCATGTTGGCGATGCCGCTCGCGCCGGTCGCCATCACCACGTGGCGCGGATGCATGGTCCGCTTGCTGCCGTCGTCGCGGCGCAGCGTCACCGTCCAGCGTTCCTTCGCCTCGTCATAGGCGCCGCCCTCGAACTCGGTGCCGGTCCAGAAGTTCAGCTCCATGGCGTCGACATAGGCTTCGAACCAGTTGGCGAGCTTGTCCTTCGGGATATAGACCGGCCAACTCGGCGGAAACGGCATGTAGGGAAGGTGATTGACCTGCACCTGGTTGTGCAGCGTCAGCGCGTGATAGCGCTTGCGCCAGTTGTCGCCGATCCGGCTCTCGCGATCGACGATCAGGGTGTCGACCTGCAACTGCTTGAGGCGCGCCGCGATCGCGAGCCCGGCCTGGCCGCCGCCGACCACCAGCACGGCTGGATCGCGATCGGCATAGTGGCGCGAGGCATTGCGCAAATCGAGCCAGTTCGGCCCGCGGAAATCGCGCGAATAGGCCTGGCCGCGCGGCCGCAATTTGCCGAGCTGCTCTTCGAATCCCCTGAGCTCGTCGAGCGCGGTGAGCAGCGTCCACGCTTTCAGGCGGTCGCCATCAGCGCTATCCGGAATGAGCCGGACGATGCCGCTGCCGCGCCCGATTGCGGTTTCGAAATTGAAGATCGCTTCGATGGTGTTGGTGCCGGCGCGCGTCACCCAGCGCGGTGGCGCGCGGTTCTGCGCGATCTTGAAATTGGTCGGCGACGCCTTGGGCGCGAGCGCGACCAGCGCTTGCGCAATCGTCTCGCGGCCGGCGATCGTTTGCAGGTTCCAGCTCAGCGCCAGCACGTCGCGCCAAAAGCTGTCGGTGAGGAAAAGGCGGTCCAGCGTGGCGGGATCGGGCTTGTGCAGCAAGCGCTCGAACGCATCGAGCCAGGCTTGCGCGGAGACGGAAATATCCTTCGTCCTGTCCAGCATGCGCGACCTCATGGCCGTCTTCGCGGCGTTACCTATGAGATCGACGGTATATCGGTTCGACGGCCCTCGAAAGCGCTTTACCCGAGCAGCGAGAGCATGTGCCCCTGCTCAGGCGGAATGCGGCCCTTCAGCGTGTCGAGATAAATCCGTCGCACTGCCTCCGGTCCGCGGCTTTCGACCACGGTGAGGCATCTCTCCAGCAGCGGCGCAAAACCCGACCATGCCGCGCCAAAACGCTGCTCGATGCCGCCGGGACCCCAATCCTTGGCGCGCTTGCGGATATGGTCGGGCGCGAAGAACCAGCGCGGCTTTGCGCCGGGCAGCGTGCCTTCGTCGGCGTCGGTCGCCCGATGCGTCAATCCGACGCGCACGGAGCACTTCATCTGGTCGCGAAAATGGTC
The DNA here is from genome assembly GCF_016616425.1 of Bradyrhizobium diazoefficiens. Classification (NCBI taxonomy): domain Bacteria; kingdom Pseudomonadati; phylum Pseudomonadota; class Alphaproteobacteria; order Hyphomicrobiales; family Nitrobacteraceae; genus Bradyrhizobium; species Bradyrhizobium diazoefficiens. The sequence continues at coordinate 7,046,650 of NZ_CP067101.1, read as the reverse complement.
ATGCAACTCGGCTCGCAATGCGCTGCTGCCGGCCATGTCGACGAAAGCAACCGGCGCGTCCGTCGGCAGCGCGCTGATGCGGTCATAAGTGACGACCTCGTCATAGCAGGGCAGCGAGCCGACGAAGCCGGCATGGCCCGCCGAGGTCAGCCCGATCACTTTGCGGCCGCGGCTGTGCAGCAGATGAGCAAGCCCGAACGCGGTCTTGCTGGAAGCGCTGGAGAGCAGCACAGTCCGCGCGCCGAAGTCGTCGTTCTCGGCGAGGAAGTCGTCGACCAGAAACGACAGCATGAACAATGGCCGCAGCAGCGCCTGAAGGTCACCGTGATGCCCGGCAAAGGCGGGATCGCCGGTGACGCGGGAGTAGAGATTGTAGACTGGCGAGACTTGCCCGCGATGCTCGGCACCATCGCGAAGCGCACGCTTGCTGACGTCCGCGGCCTCGATGACGAGATGCGTCGCCATCGGGAAATAGCCGAACAACCGCTCGCCGACGGCAACGGCAGGATGCTTCGAGGCGATCACCTCGCCAAATCCCCACACCGGAATGTTGCCAAAGCCCTGCGGCGCCGGAAAGATCTGCCAGTATTTCAGCTCGTCGCCCATCACGGCATAGGTGATGTTGTTGGCGGTAAATGCGAAGCGCTCGACCTCTACCAGCAGCGCATCCGGCGGCAGTGTGGCTCTATCCGGAATCGCGGTCTCGATCAGCTTGCACTCTTCGAGATCGTTGCGCGCGACGATGAAGTCGGTCGATGTCATGGTGAAGGTCCCGGCTTTTTCCGTGCCGGCATCTTCTCTTTCACCCGTGAGGGCTTTGCAACAGCAACATTGTTTGAAACGGCGTTTGCCTCGCCCGCGGTGACGCCCTCCCGCTTCTTGACCGCGCGATAATAGCTCCACCACAAATGCGCAGCAGCGCCGCGCAGGGGGCGCCAGGGTTCGGCGAGCGGCGCCATCTGCTTCTCGGTCGGGCGCGCCTGAAGGCCGAGGCCGATCTTGATGCCCTCCTGCACGGCGAGGTCGCCGGCCGGCCAGGCGTCGCCATGGCCGAGACAAAACAGCAGATAGACGTCCGCGGTCCAGGGGCCGATGCCGGGCAGCGCGATCAGGGTGTGATGCGCGGCGTCGGCATCTTCCTCCGCGAGCACGTCGAGGTTGAGCCGCTCCGCGGTGATCTCGCGTGCCAGATGCTTCAGCGTCTTGATCTTGGCGGCCGAGAGCCCGAGCCGTCCCAGCCGGTCGGTGCGGGCGCGGCCCAGCGCCTCATGATCGAACGGATCGAAGGCCGCCGACAGCCGTCCCCAGATCGCCGCGGCGCTGGCTGTGGAGAGTTGCTGTCCGCAAACGATGTGCGCGAGCCCCGCGAAACCCGGCTCGCGCCGCCGCAGCGCCGGCATGCCGGCGATTTCAAGCACGGGCTTGAGGCGCGGATCGCGCTTGACCAGCGCATGGACGGCCTCTTCGAGGTCGGACTGGGTTTCGAGGTGAATGGTCATGGTGTTCCGGACTCGTCATGCGCGGGCTTGACCGGCGCATTCATCTCCTATCGTAACAGAGTCTTGGACGATGGATTGCCGGGTCAAGCCCGGCAATGACAAGTCTTGCGAGAATCGATGCCACCCGTTTTCCGTTTTGCCCCCAGCCCGAACGGCCACCTCCATCTCGGCCACGCCTATTCGGCGCTGCTGAATTCCAACCGCGCGCGTGAGACCGGCGGCCGATTGCTGCTGCGCATCGAGGACATCGACTCTGCGCGCTGCCGGCCGGAATTCGAGGCGGCGATCTTTGAGGATCTCGCCTGGCTGGAGATTGTCTGGGAGGTGCCGGTGCGGCGGCAGTCGGAGCATCTCGCCGATTATCGCGCCGCGCTGGAAAGTCTGTCGGCGCTCGGTCTCGTCTATCCCGCGTTCGAAAGCCGTGCCGAGATCGCAAAGCTCGTTGCCATACGTGAGGCGGATGGCCCTTGGCCGCGTGATCCCGACGGTGCGCCGCTCTATCCCGGCACCGCGAAATCGCTCTCAGCTCCCGAGCGCGATCGGCTCATCGCATCGGGCACGCCTTACGCGTTGCGGCTCGACATGGCGGCCGCCTGCCGGCGCGTTGCTGGCTTGACCTGGAATGAGCTGGGCGAGGGGCCCGATGGCGAACGCGGCATCGTCCCCGCACGGCCCGAGGCGTGGGGCGACGTGATCCTGGCCCGCAAGGAGACGCCGACCAGCTACCATCTGTCCGTTGTCGTCGACGACGCGCTGCAGGGCGTCAGCGAGATCGTGCGTGGTCAGGACCTGTTTCACGCGACCGCCGTCCATCGCCTGCTTCATGTCCTGCTCGGCCTGCCCGAACCCGTCTACCGCCATCACCGGCTGATTTGCGACGGCGACGGGCGGAAGCTGTCGAAATCGAGCCGCTCCACCGGACTGCGCGCCTTGCGTGCGGCCGGCATCACGCCTGCCGGCATCCGTCGGCTGGTGGGATTAGATTAAGTTTCTCTGGGGGTTAGCGAAACGCCACCCGTGACTTCGGGTGTTTCGCCATGCCATGCTCGGCAACCAGCCCGGGGGTTCGAAGGGGATACTTCGAAGGGGATTCATGGCGGCAAAGAAGCGCCCAGCGCGCACCACGTCGACGTCCAGGCGACCGCCCCGGAAGCGGGCGGCCGGACAGGTGCGCAAGCGCAGCACCAGGACGGTCGCGCCGGACGTGGTCCAGGCAGCGCTCGCTGCCTTTGCCCATGAGGTCCGCACCCCCCTGACCGGCATTCTGGCGATCAGCGACCTGCTCGCGACCTCCGATCTCGGCGAGCGGGAACGGCGCTGGGCCGACACCATCAAGGCCGGTGCCGAGCATCTGGCGAGCCTTGCCACGTTGTTCGTGGATGCCGCCAGAACCGGCAGGGGAGCCGGGACAAGCGGAAGTATGCTGCGGCAGGACCTGTTCGATCTGCGGACGCTCGCTCGCAACGCCGGCGATTCGCTGGCGGGACGCGCCGCGGCCAAGGGTCTCCAGGCCCAAATCGAGATATCCGAAAAGCTCCCCGGCCTTGTGGTCGGCGATCCCGTCCGCTTGCGCGCCGCGCTCGAGAACCTGATCGACAATGCCGTGAAGTTCACGGAGCAGGGCGGCGTCGCGCTCGCAGTGGCGCCCTTGCGTGCCTCAAAGGGCACGGCGAACGGAAAAGGCAGGATCGGCGTTGCTTTCGCGGTGTCCGACAGCGGCATCGGCCTGACCATGGCCGAGATCAAGCGGTTGTTCCGCCCGTTCACCCAGGCCAACGTCACCATTGCCTCGCGCTTCGGCGGCGCCGGCTTGGGCCTGTCTTCGGTCAAGCAATTGGCGCGGGCGATGGGCGGCGACATCACCGTTGCACCGCGCCCCGGCGGCGGTGCCACCTTCACCCTGACGGTATCGTTGGACGCCACGGAATCGGGCAAATCCCGCAAGACGAAGGGCAAAGCCGAAATGGATGCGGTCGCGGCGCTGCGCGTCCTCAGCGTCGAGGACAATCCGTTCGGTCGCGTCGTGCTCAACACCATTTTGACCGAGCTCGGCCATCATGCCGAGTTCATCGGGCGCGGCGAGGATGCCGTCAGCCGGCTGGCGCAAGGCGCGTTCGACGCGGTGCTGATGGACATGGTGCTGCCGGGCATCGACGGCGTCGAGGCCATCCGGCGGATCCGCACCATGGAGGCGCCGTTCGCTCAAATCCCGATCATCGGGGTGTCAGGCCGCGGCGAGGACGAGGCGGCCTCGCGCGAGGCCGGCGCCAACGCCTTCCTGCTCAAGCCTGTGTCTCCGCGGGCGTTAGCGACTGCGCTGCTTGAAGCGACACGCCGTGAGGAAGCCGCGACTTGATGATCGCGGCGTTGAGCTCGCCGCCATAAACGAAGATCGCGGCGATGAAGTACAGGAACACCAGCGCGATGATCACCGAGGCGAGCCCCGCATACATGGTCACGTAGTTGTTGGCGAAGCGCGCCAGGTATTGCCCGAACACGATTCCGGAGATCAGCGACGCCACGATGGTGAAGACGATGCCGGGCAGGATCTGGAGGAAGCCGCGCCGTCCCGCCGGCAGCCAGGCATGCAGGATGATCAGCGCCACCACCAGCGCAGCGATGGTGATGCCGTAGCGCAGCCAGGTGAGGATGCTTTCGTTGGATTCGACGAACAGCGGAATATGGCGTCGCGCCGCTTCGATCAGGAGCGGACCGAGCACGATCAGGAACGCCATGGCGAGCGCGGTGAAAGCTGCAATCAGCGTGTAGGCAATTGATTCCAACCGCAGCCAGTACCAGCGCCGCATCTCCACCACCGCGTAGGCGCGGTTGAGCGCCACCCGCAGTGCCTCGACGCCGTTGGAGGCGAAATAGACCGACAGCGCGGCGCCGATGGTCAGCACGCCGGTGCGGGTCGTGGTCAGCACGTCGTGGACCTCGCCCGAGATCGAATCGGCGACCTGCTTGGGCCAGATCTGCAGCATCAGGCTGGCGGCCTGGTCGGCAAGTTCCTTGGAGCCGAAGAAGCCGGCGAGCGAGGTCAGCACGATCAGGAACGGGAATAGCGCCATCAGCGTCGACAGCGCGATGTGGCTTGCGATCGCCCAGCCGTCGTCGGCCAGAAACGTGTAGAACGCATCGATCGCGACGCAGTAGATGTAGCGGATCGCTTTCACACGACACCTACACGGTTGCTGCCGCTCCCTCTGCCCGCGGGCGGGGAGAGGTGAAGAGAGCAGGCAATTGGCGCACACCGGAAATCATTCCGCTACCATCTGATAATATTGGCCTAAAAGCCAGATCGCGAAGCGCCTCGCTGTCATTCCGGGGCGCGTGCAGCGCGAGCCCGGAATCCATTTCGCCGCAGTATAGGTGGCCCGATGGATTCCGGGTTCGATGCTTTGCATCGCCCCGGAATGACGCCGGAGGTTGCCGCGGCACCATGGCGGACCGGCGCGCACGGTGTTATCTACCCTCCATGGCTTCTCTCCTGAGTACTTTCATCCTGCCGGCGGCAGCCGGCGCCGTGGCGTTGGTGCTGCTGCTCGGTCTCATCAACATGATGCGCGGCGGCTCGCCCGACACCTCGCAAAGGCTGATGCGCTGGCGCGTGCTGCTTCAGTTCGCGGCGATCGTCATCGCGATGCTCGCGGTCTGGGCGATGGGGCGCTAATCATGGTTGTTCTAAATCGCATCTACACGAAGACCGGTGACGACGGCACGACGGCGCTGGGAACCGGCGAGCGGCGTCCGAAATACGATCTGCGCATCGAAGCCTACGGCACCGTCGACGAGACCAACGCCGCGATCGGCGTCGTCAGGCTGCATACCGGGGACATGCCCGAGCTCGACGCGATGCTCGGCCGCATCCAGAACGATCTGTTCGATCTTGGCGCCGATTTGGCGGTGCCCGAGCGTGAAGGCAAAGCGGAGCGGTTGCGGGTGGTGACGAGCCAGGTCGAACGGCTCGAGCGCGATATCGATGCGCTCAACGACAAGCTGAAGCCGCTCACCTCCTTCGTGCTTCCCGGCGGCACGCCGGCCGCGGCCCATCTGCACGTGGCGCGTACGATATGCCGCAGGGCGGAACGGGTGATCGTGGAACTGGCGGCCCGGCCCGGCGAGTCGGTCGGCGCGGCTGGCATCCAATATATCAACCGCCTGTCGGACTTCCTGTTCGTGGCCAGCCGGGCCGCCAACGGCGATGGCGCCGACGACGTGCTCTGGGTTCCGGGCCAGAACCGCTGACCCATCGAACTCCGCATTTCAGAGCGCCAAAATTGGGCCCGTTCTCGCGTTGACCGGGGCAGATCAGGCCTTTAGGTTCCGCGCCAGTTGATAATCCCCGTCCCAAATTGAGTGAAAGAGGATCGATGAAGGTCTTAGTGCCGGTAAAGCGGGTGGTCGATTACAACGTCAAGGTCCGCGTCAAGGGCGATGGATCGGGCGTTGAACTCGCCAACGTCAAGATGTCGATGAACCCGTTCGACGAAATCGCGGTCGAGGAAGCACTGCGCCTGAAGGAAGCCGGCAAGGCCACCGAGGTCGTCGTGGTCTCCATCGGACCTGCGCAGGCGTCGGAGACGATCCGCACCGGTCTTGCCATGGGCGCCGACCGCGGCATCCTGGTGAAGGCCGAGGGCGCCGTCGAGCCGCTCGCGGTCGCCAAGATCCTGAAGAAGGTTGCGGAAGAAGAGCAGCCCGGCCTGATCATTCTCGGCAAGCAGGCGATCGACGACGACAGCAACCAGACTGGCCAGATGCTGGCTGCGCTGCTCGGCTGGTCGCAGGCGACCTTTGCTTCGAAGGTCGAGGTCGAAGGTTCTGACTTCAAGGTCACCCGCGAAGTCGATGGCGGTCTCCAGACCGTGAAGCTGAAGGGACCGGCGATCGTCACCACCGATCTGCGTCTCAACGAGCCGCGTTATGCCTCGCTGCCCAACATCATGAAGGCCAAGAAGAAGCCGATCGCGGACAAGACCGTCGCCGATTACGGCGTCGACGTCGCCGCGCGCCTCGAGGTTCTCAAGACGACGGAGCCGGCGGGCCGCAAGGCGGGCGTCAAGGTCAAGGATGTCGCCGAGCTGGTGTCGAAACTCAAGAACGAAGCCGGGGTGCTCTGATGACGACGCTGCTGATTGCCGAACACGACAATGCGTCGCTCAAGGATGCGACCAACAAGGCCCTGACCGCGGCTGCCGCGCTTGGCGCCGATGTCGAGGTGCTGGTGGCCGGCCAGAATGCCAAGGCCGCGGCGGATGCCGCCGCCAAGCTTGCCGGCGTGAAGAAAGTGCGGCTCGCCGACGGCGACCTCTACGCGCATGATCTCGCCGAGCCGCTGGCTGCGCTGATCGTCTCGCTGGCTTCCGGCTATGACGCGATCGTCGCGCCCGCGACCTCGCGCTTCAAGAACGTGATGCCGCGTGTCGCCGCTCTGCTCGACGTCATGCAGGTCTCGGAGATCATCAGGGTGGTCGCCCCCGACACCTATGAGCGCCCGATCTATGCCGGCAACGCCATCCAGACGGTGAAGTCGAAGGACGCCAAGAAGGTCATCACGGTGCGGACCTCCACCTTCGCCGCGGCGGGTGAGGGCGGCAGCGCGCCGGTCGAGATTGTTCAGGCTGTGGCCGATCCGGGCCTGTCGTCCTTCATCGGCGAGGAGGTCGCCAAGAGCGACCGTCCCGAGCTGACCTCGGCCAAGATCATCGTCTCCGGTGGCCGCGCCATGCAGAGCCGCGAGAACTTCGCCAAGTACATCGAGCCGCTGGCCGACAAGCTCGGCGCCGGCGTCGGTGCCTCGCGCGCGGCGGTCGACGCCGGCTATGCGCCGAACGACTGGCAGGTCGGCCAGACCGGCAAGGTCGTGGCGCCCGAGCTCTATGTTGCCGTCGGGATTTCCGGCGCCATCCAGCATCTGGCCGGCATGAAGGACTCCAAGGTGATCGTCGCGATCAACAAGGACGAGGACGCGCCGATCTTCCAGGTCGCCGATTACGGCCTGGTCGCCGATCTCTACCAGGCGGTTCCGGAGCTGACCGCCGAACTCGGCAAGCTCGGCAAGTAAAAAGAGGTCAAAAACACCGGCCGGAGGCATAAACTCCGGCCGGTGTTGCTTTTTTGAGGCGTTTTCTTTGGCGTGGGGCACGCCTTCGAAGCGATCCAATCTAGGTTTCGAGCCAAGGTTCTGATTAAATCAGAGCTCCCGGCTCAGGGGATAGGCAGGCGCGATATGCGCGCCGTTCCGGTGGATGACATTATGGCGGCAGTGATCAAGAAGGTCGGCGTGATCGGCGCGGGGCAGATGGGCAATGGCATCGCCCATGTTGCGGCGCTCGCCGGCTTCGACGTGGTGCTCAATGACGTCTCGGCCGACCGCCTCAAGTCGGGCATGGCTACCATCAACGGCAATCTGGCGCGCCAGGTCTCCAAGAAGGCGGTCTCCGAGAACGACAAGGCCAAGGCGATGGCGCGCATCACGCCCGCCGAAAAGCTCGACGACCTCGCCGATTGCGACCTCGTGATCGAGACCGCGGTCGAGAAGGAAGAGGTCAAGCGCAAGATCTTTCACGAACTCTGCGCAGTGTTGAAGCCGGAGGCGATCGTCGCCTCCGATACCTCCTCGATCTCGATCACCCGGCTTGCCGCCGCCACCGACCGGCCCGAGCGCTTCATCGGCATTCACTTCATGAACCCGGTTCCGCTGATGGAACTGGTGGAGCTGATCCGCGGCATTGCCACCGACGATTCCACCTTCGAGGCATCCAAGGAATTCGTCGCCAAGCTCGGCAAGCAGGTCGCGGTCTCCGAGGATTTTCCGGCCTTCATCGTCAACCGCATCCTGCTGCCGATGATCAACGAGGCGATCTACACGCTGTACGAGGGCGTCGGCAACGTCGAGGCAATCGACGCGGCGATGAAGCTCGGGGCGCACCATCCGATGGGCCCGCTGGAGCTTGCCGATTTCATCGGCCTCGATACCTGCCTCTCCATCATGCAGGTGCTGCATGAGGGGCTGGCCGACTCCAAGTACCGCCCGTGCCCGCTGCTGGTGAAATATGTCGAGGCCGGCTGGCTCGGCCGCAAGACCCAGCGCGGCTTCTACGATTACCGCGGCGCCAAGCCGGTTCCGACGCGTTAAGGCCGTCTCGTGCGCCGCACGCTGCAGCGCCCATCTGCGGCATTGTGCCAATTCATGTCGCGTTAACCCCTCGCGCCTAGGTTACGGCCGCTACGAGGGTTCGCGTAATGGACATGATGGCAATGGTCAGCACCATGCTGGCCGCTCAGCAAGGTGCGCTGCAGTCGAACATCTCGGCGACGCTGACCAAGCAGAACATGGACATGGAGAGATCCACCATCCTGACGCTGATGGGCGCCGGCCAGCCTTCGCTCGCCAATGTCGGCCCCGGCGTCGGCGGTCATCTCAACGTGACGGCCTGAACACTACCAGAAGCGCTGCTAAAGCGCCGCGGCGGCCTTGCCGGTTGCCGCGCGGATCAGCTTGAGCGCGTCCTCGCTCGCCCATTCCGCCGGTCCCGCGATCGTCGCGATCTCACAGCCTTGCGGGTCGACCAGCACCGAGGTCGGCATGCCAAGGGCCCGGCCTATGGTCTTAAGATCCTGGAAAACCTTGGCTTTCGGGTCATTGAAATAGCCGAGCCGGGTCAGATTCGCCTCTTTCAGGAACGTCTTCGGCTCCTCGGGGTCGCGAGTGTCGATATTGATCGCCACCACCTCGAAATTCGGGCCCGACAGCTTGCCCTGGAGCTCGTCCAGCGCCGGCATTTCCTTCCGACACGGCACGCACCAGGTCGCCCAGAGGTTGACCAGCAGCGTCTTGCCGCGGAAATCGGACAGCTTCTTCGGCTTGCCGTCGGCGTCCTGGAACGCGAGGTCGGGCAGCTTGAGCGGCGTGCTCGCCATGGTCAGTGCCGCCACCTCACCATGGGCGAGCGGAGCGATTTTTTGTGCCGTAGCCACCGCCGCCCGGCAGGCCGGATCGCCTGATGGCGACCGGCTGAGACCCAGTCCGTACAGCGCGGCGAAGCCCGCCAGTCCTCCGATCGCCACGGTGGCGACGACGAGGGGGACCCGGCGCGTGGCGGAGGGCTTTTTGTCGAGCATATCGTTTGTCATCCGGTCGCAGATATGGCTATCAGGGGCCTCTTAATACGGCTGGCGGCGGCCAGCAAACGTGGCTAGCGGCAGGCAAGGCGTGAGCAGGGGATCATGAGCAACAAGATGTGGGGCGGCCGGTTCTCGGAACGTCCCGATGAGATCATGGAAGAGATCAACGTCTCCATCGACGTCGATCGTCACCTCTTTGCCCAGGACATTGCCGCGTCCAAGGCCCACGCTGCGATGCTCGCCAGCCAAGGCATCATCACGGGTTCTGATGCGAAAAATATCGGCAAGGGTCTAGACACGATTTTGTCAGAGATCGGCAAGGGCGGCTTCGAGTTCAAGCGTGCGCTCGAGGACATCCATATGAATGTCGAGAGCCGCCTGTCCGAGCTGATCGGCCCCGCCGCCGGCCGCCTGCACACCGCGCGTTCGCGCAACGACCAGGTCGCGACCGACTTTCGCCTGTTCGTCCGCGACGTCATCGACGAGACGGATGCGGCGCTCGCCGCGTTCCAGCAGGCGCTGGTCGCGCGTGCGCTGGAGCACGCAGGAACCGTCATGCCCGGCTTCACGCATCTGCAGACCGCGCAGCCCGTGACCTTCGGCCATCATCTGCTCGCCTATGTCGAGATGGCCGCGCGCGACCGCGGCCGTTTCCAGGATGCGCGCAAGCGGCTCAACGAATCGCCGCTCGGCGCCGCCGCGCTTGCCGGTACCTCGTTCCCGATCGACCGCCACGCCACCGCGAAGGCGCTTGCCTTCGACCGGCCAATGGCGAATTCGCTCGACGCGGTCTCCGACCGCGACTTCGTGCTGGAGACGCTGTCGGCGGCCTCGATCTGCGCGGTGCACATGTCGCGCTTTGCCGAGGAGATCGTGATCTGGACCTCGCCGCTGGTCGGCATGATCCGGCTCAGCGACAAGTTCACCACGGGATCCTCGATCATGCCGCAGAAGCGCAACCCGGACGCCGCCGAGCTGGTGCGCGCCAAGACCGGCCGCGTCATCGGCGCGCTCAACGGTCTGTTGATCGTGATGAAGGGCCTGCCGCTCGCCTATCAAAAGGACATGCAGGAAGACAAGCAGGGCGCCATGGAGGGCTTCGCCGCGTTGTCGCTGGCGATTCGCGCCATGACCGGCATGGTCCGCGACCTCGTGCCCGATGCGGCCAAGATGAAGCTCGCTGCGGGCGAGGGCTACGCCACCGCGACCGACCTTGCCGACTGGCTGGTGCGGACGCTGAAGATGCCGTTCCGCGAGGCCCATCACGTCACCGGCCGCATCGTCGCTAAGGCTGCCGAGGGCGGCGTGGCGCTGCACGAATTGGCGCTGAAGGAGATGCAGGCGATCGAGCCGAAAATCACCAAGGACGTGTTCGATGTGCTCTCGGTCGAATCGTCGGTGAAGAGCCGGACCAGCTTTGGCGGCACCGCGCCGAACAACGTGAAGTCCCAGGCCAAGGCCTGGTTGAGACGACTGGAAAAAGAGCGAAAACTGGGCTGAGGGTAAAATTTCGCTGATGTTTCATGGTCATCCGGCTCTCGCCAGAGCGAGCCGATCTCTGTATGGTGCGCCTTGCGTAGTGGGGATTTCATCGTGACGTCAAAGTTTCGCCCGGCCGGTTCGGGGTGGGCCATCATTGTCTTGAGCCTGACGGCGCTTGCGCTTGCCGGCTGCGGCCGCAAGGGCCCGCTGGATTTGCCGCCGACCGCCTCCAACGCGTCCACGGCCAACGGTGCCGCGCCTGTTGACACCGAGACCGAAGCCCGGAGGACGCCGAGCGTGTTCAACCCCACCTACGGTGCGGATGCTCCGCCCGCGGCGGCCAAGGGCAAGAAGAAATCGTTTATTCTCGACCCGCTCCTGGACGAACCTCCCGGCAGGAAATAAGCCGGGACAACCGAGCCTACGCTATGAACCATTTCGACTATCGCAACGGCGTGCTGCACGCCGAGGCGGTGAACCTGTCCGAGCTGGCCGCGATCGTCGGCACGCCGTTCTATTGCTATTCGACCGCGACGCTGGAGCGGCACTATCGCGTTTTCACCGAGGCCTTCGCCGGCGAGAAGGTGATGGTCTGCTACGCCATGAAGGCGAATTCCAACCAGTCGGTGCTGCGCACGCTGGCCAAGCTCGGCGCCGGCGCCGACGTGGTCTCCGGCGGCGAGTTGAAGCGCGCACTGGCCGCCGGCATTCCCGCCAGCAAGATCCTGTTCTCCGGCGTCGGCAAGACGGAGGAAGAGCTGCGCGCCGCGCTCGCCGCCGATATCCTCTGCCTCAACGTCGAATCCGAGCCGGAGCTCGAGCTGTTGTCGCGCCTTGCCACCGAGATCGGCAAGACCGCGCGGATCTCGTTGCGCGTCAATCCCGATGTCGATGCCGGCACCCACGCCAAGATTTCCACCGGCAAGTCCGAGAACAAGTTCGGCATCCCGATCGTGCGGGCCCGTGAGGTCTATGCCCGCGCCGCGAAACTTCCGGGCATCGAGGTGACCGGGACCGACGTGCACATCGGCAGCCAGATCACCGACCTCTCCAGCATGGAGACCGCGTTCCGCATTCTCTCCGAATTCGTGCAGATCCTGCGCGCCGACGGTCACAACATCTCGCATGTCGATTTCGGCGGCGGTCTCGGCATTCCCTATTACATGGACCGCGAGGCGCCGCCGGCGCCGGCCGCCTATGCCGCCATGGTCAAGCGCGTCAGCCACAATCTCGGCTGCACGCTGATGTTCGAGCCGGGCCGCATGATCGTCGGCAATGCCGGTATCCTGGTCGCCAAGGTGATCTATGTGAAGCACGGCGACGGCAAGAACTTCGTGATCATCGACGCCGCCATGAACGATTTGATCCGCCCGACGCTGTACGAGGCGCATCACGACATCCTGCCGGTGAAACAGCCTGCCAAGAGCGCCGCCACCATCACGGCCGATGTCGTCGGTCCGGTCTGCGAGACCGGCGACTATCTCGCGCTCGACCGCACGCTGCCGATGCCTGCGCCGGGCGATCTCCTCGCCATCATGACCGCAGGCGCTTACGGCGCGGTGCAGGCCGGCACCTACAACACGCGGCCGCTGGTGCCGGAGGTGCTGGTGAAGGACGACCAGTACGCGGTGGTGCGCCCGCGCATCGAGGTCGAGCAGCTGATCGCGATGGACACGCCGGCGCCGTGGCTGTGAGGTGTTGATCGTAGCCCGGACTACGCTTTCGCTTCATCCAGGCTACGGGACTAGCGTCATTTCTTGCCGCCGACCACGACGCCCGCCTTCTTCTCGATCGGCTTGATGGCCGCGGTGAAATCGGACTCGGCGCCTTCCGCGCTGATCACGGTCTCCCACAACCGCCCGACCGCGTCGGCGACCTCCATCGACAGGCCGAGCTGCTTCATCTCCTCCAACGCCAGCCGGACGTCCTTCACCATCAAACCCGTGGCGAAGCCGAAATCGAAGCTGCGCGGCAGCACCGCGCGCGGAAATTTGTCGCGGCTCGCCGTGTTCATGCCGGAGCCAGCATTGATGACGTCGATCATCACGGCGGGATCGAGCCCGGCTTTCACGCCCATCACCACGGCTTCCGACGTCGCCACGATCGCGGTGGCCGACAGGAGATTGTTGGCGAGCTTCATGGTCTGCGCCGCACCGGCCTTCTCGCCGATGAAGAACACTTTTCCGATGACGTCGAGGGCGGGCTCGAGCAGCTCGAACTCCGCCTTCGGCCCGGAGACCATCACCGCCAGCGTGCCTTTTTCAGCACCGCCGACGCCGCCGGATACGGGGCAGTCGATCTGCACGATGTTGCGTTTGGCCAAGAGGCCGTGAATCGTCACGGCCATCGCCGAGCCGACGGTGGAGAGGTCGACGAAGCGCCTTGCGCGGCTGCCCTCGATCACGCCGTTCGCCCCCGTTGCAACCTCCAGCGAAGCCTGCAGCGAGGGCAGGCTCGCCATCACGGTCTCGACCTGATCGGCGACATCTTTGGGCGATGTCGCTGGCGTAGCGCCGCGTGCCACCAGCTTGCCCGTGACCTCCTTGCGCGTGTCGAACACGACAAGCCGGTGTCCCGCCTCGATCAGCCGCCGCGCCATCGGGAAACCCATGTTTCCGAGTCCGATGAATCCGATGTCCATGGTGTTTCCTTGTTTTGTTGCTTTTCCGTCTCAGAGGACGCACTCCGCCACCGGTGTCGTCCCGGATCTGCACGTTGCGCTTGTCCGGGACGACGGCGGAGGTTGGCGCCGCTCACGCCTTGCCGTCGATCTCCGCGAATACCTCGCGCGCGATGCGAAAACTGTCGACGGCGGCCGGCATTCCGCCATAGATCGCGACCTGCATCAGGATCTCGCGGATCTCGTCGCGGCTGACGCCGTTGGTGAGCGCGCCCTTCAGATGTGCGCGGAATTCGTGCTGGCGGTTGAGGATCGCGATCATGGCGATGTTGAGCATGCTGCGGGTCTTGCGCGGCAGTTCCTCGCGGCCCCACACCGTGCCCCAGCAATATTCGTTCAGCATCTCCTGGAACGGACGGTTGAATTCGTCGACGTTCTTCAGGGCGTTGTTGACGTAGGCCTCGCCCAGTACCGCTTTGCGGACTTCCAGGCCCTTGTCGTGCATCTTCTTGTCCATGGCGTTTCCTTCGTTTCCCTTTGCGTTTCCCTCGGGTGGCGCGCGGAAATTACGGGGTTGGGCGGGGCCAGTCACGTCCTCGTGTTATGCGGGAAAAGGGGTATCTCCCGTACGGGAACGGATGCCTCAGTGCTGCCGTTGTGGTACGCTTTGCTACCGGGCAACCTGGAGAGTTGATTGAACGGCGTCACCCCCGACCCGTCAGACCCGATCCGCAACAGTGACGCTCTGTCGCGGCTGAAGCTGGCGCAGGCCCTCGATCGGGCCGTCTATGCCATCGCGTGGGAGCGTGCCTGGCCAAATCTGGCGCGGCTTCTGACCGTCGTCGGCCTGTTCCTGGTGGTGTCCTGGGCCGGCCTATGGCTGGCGCTTCCGTTCATTGCCCGTGCCATTGGTCTCGTCGTTTTCTCCGGGATCGCGATTGCCGGCCTGTTCCCCCTGATTCGCTTCCGCTGGCCTAGCCGCGAGGAGGCGCTGGCCCGGCTTGATCGTGGCTCCGGCATCCGTCACCGCCCGGCCACGACGCTGACCGACACGCTGTCCTCGCGGGACCCGGTCGCACAGGCGCTGTGGCAAGCGCAACGTGAGCGCACGCTGGCCTCGCTCAAGCGCATCCGCGCCGGTCTGCCGCATCCGCGGCTCGCTCTCCACGATCCATGGGCGCTGCGCGCGCTGGTCATGGTGATGCTGGTTGCGACCTTCTTCGCCGCTGGCGACGAGCGGGCGATGCGGATCGGGGCCGCCTTCGACTGGAACGGCGTGCTGGCGCCGGCGAATGTCCGTGTCGATGCCTGGATCACCCCGCCCCTCTACACCGGCAAGCCGCCGGTCATCCTGTCGGCTGCCAACAAGGAGGCCGCGGCGCTGCCTGCCAGCGGCCCGCTTGCCGTTCCCGCAGGCTCGACCCTGATCGTGCGCTCCTCCGGCGGCAAGCTGGATGTCGTCGTCTCCGGCGGCCTCAAGGAGGTCGCTCCCGCGGAGGCCTCGCCCAAGGGAACCAACGAGAAGCATTTCGCCATCGCCGGTGACGGCACCGCACATGTCCGCGCGCCCTCCGGCCAGCCGCAATGGGCCTTCACCGTAACCCCGGACCACGCCCCGACGATCGCACTCACCAAGGATCCTGAGCGGCAGGCGCGCGGCGGGCTGCTGCTCTCCTACAAGATCGAGGACGATTACGGCGTCACCGGCGCGGATGCACACATTGCCCTGCGCTCCGCCGATGCCAAGGATACTGTCAAGGAGGGCAGCAAGGATTCCGACGGCAAGGCTGCGGCGCGGCCGCTGTTCGAGCCGCCACAGTTCCCGCTCGTGCTGCCGAACGCGCGCACCCGCAACAGCGTCGGCCAGACCGTGAAGGACCTCAGCGAAGACCCCTATGCCGGCGCCGACGTCACGCTGACGCTCACTGCCAAAGACGAGGCCGGCAACGAGGCCAAGAGCGAACCCTTCAACATGCGCCTGCCCGAGCGTCTCTTCACCAACTCGCTCGCGCGCGCTCTGATCGAGCAGCGCCGCATCCTCGCGCTCGACGCCAACAAGAACTCCGACGTCTACACCGCGCTCGACGCGCTGATGATCGCACCCGAATTGTTCACGCCGGATGCCGGCTGCTATCTCGGCCTCCGCAGCCTGGCGACCCAGCTCGAGGCTGCCCGCACCGACGATGCCCTGCGCGATGTGGTGGCGAGCATGTGGGCGTTCGCGATCACCATCGAGGACGAGGGTGTCGCCGGCAGCGTCAACGCCGCGCTGCGCTCGGCGCAGGACGCGCTCAAGGCAGCGCTGGAACGCGGCGCCAGCGAGGACGAGCTCCGGGTGCTGACGCAGAAGCTGCGTGAGGCCATGGCCGGCAAGGTGCGCGATCTCGCCCGCCGCGCCGAGCAGAATCCACTCGGTGCCCGGCAGCCCTTCCCCGCGGAAGTCCAGCTCATCCTCGACAAGGCGATCGAACTGCGACAAAAGACCCAGCATGCGACGCCCGAGCAGCTCGCAGAGCTGGCGCAGCAGCAGGACGCATTGCGCGAGCAGCTGCAGGCCTATCGGAAGTCGGCGAACAGCCGTGCCAACAACGCGGGGGACGACAAGACCAACCAGTTCACGCGGGACCGGAAATGCGGAAGCTAGCACGCGTGCCAGTCTTGAGGTCAGTCTTGAGGGCGATGTCGATCGCCTGCCTCGCCTTCCTGTTGGGAGGCGTTCCCCCTGTCGCGGCCCAGCTGGACCAGGATCCCGATGCGCTGCTCGACAGCGCAGAAAAGGCGATGCAGGATTCCGGCGACAGCCTCAGGCAGAAAGAATCCGGCAAGAGCCTGAGCAATCAGTCTGACGCCATCCAGAAGCTCGAGGAGTACAAGCGGGCTACCGAACGGAGCCAATCCTCCAGCCGTGATCGCAACGTCATTACACAACGCGATCTCGACGATCTCCTGCGGCAGATCGAGAAGGCGGCGCGCGAGGGCAATCGCGAGGCGGCCCAGCGCATGCTCGAGCAGCTCGCGCAGATCATGGAAAATCTCCAGATGGCGCAGCCCGGGCAATCCGGCGAGAGCGAGATGGAGCAGGCGCTCAACGAGCTCAGTGACTTGATCCGCAAGCAGCAGCAGCTGCGCGACAGGACTTTCAAGCAGGGCCAGGATTCCCGGCGTGACCGCTCGCGCGGCAAGCAGGGCGACCAGTCGATGTCCGACCTCCAGCAGGATCAGCAGTCGCTGCGCGATCGCCTGAAGAAGCTGCAGGACGAGCTCGCCAAGCGCGGCCTCGCCCAGAAGGGACAAAAGGGTCAGAAGGGGCAGCAGGGGCAGAAAGGCCAGCAGGGCGACAAGGGCCAGCCCGGCGATCAGGAGGGCGATCAGGGCGATGACGACAGCGGCCTCGACGCCGCGGACGGCGCCATGGGCGATGCCGGTTCAAAGCTCGGCGAGGGCAATGCCAACGGTGCCGTGGACTCGCAGGGCAAGGCTCTCGACGCGATGCGCAAGGGCGCGCAGAAGATGGCCGAGGCGATGCAGCAGGGCGATGGCGACGGGCAGGGCGATGGTCCCGGCAATCGGGCCGGCCGTCAGCAGAGCGGCGGCAACCAGACCGATCCGCTGGGGCGCCCGCTTCACGGCCGCGATCTCAGCGATGACTACACCGTCAAGATCCCCGGCGAGATCGACGCCCAGCGTGTCCGCCGCATCCTCGAGGAGCTCCGCCGTCGCCTCGGCGACAGCTCGCGCCCGCAGATCGAACTCGACTATATCGAGCGGCTGCTGAAGGATTTTTGAGGCGAACTCACCCCTGGCGCACTGTCATCGCCCAACCTTGATCGAGCGATCCAGCATTCCAGAGCCCGGCGTTGGAGGTCACGCTCTCACCGCATCCGCCGCAGCGTACTGGATGCCCCGGTCCCGTCTCCGCCAAGGCTCCGCCGGGGCCACAAGGGTGCTCGGCCTGCCGGAGCTTCAGCGAAGGCGACAAGCCGGGGCATGACAGCGCAATGTGTGGCGGTGGCTACCCGTTCTTCGCCGCCAGCGCGTCTGCCACCGCGGTGCGGATGTCGGCAACCGAGAACGGTTTTGTCACGACGTCGTGCACCAGCGCATTCAGGTTCGAGGCGCGCTCGCGCTGGTCGGCAAAGCCGGTCATCAGCAAGATGGTCAGGTCAGGGAAGTCGCGCGCGGCGGAGAGCGCCAGCGCGATGCCGTCCATGACGGGCATCTGGATGTCGGTGAGCAGCAGGTCGAAGGCCCCGCCCTCGCGGGTCAGGATCTCCAACGCCTCCGCGCCGTCCTGTGCGGTGACGGTCTCGTGGCCGTCCATGGCGATGGCGCGCGCCACCAGCGTGCGCATCGAATCCTCGTCGTCGGCGATCAAGATTTTCGGCATGAGACGAACCTTAGGACCATCACCGGGACCAACCTCCCGTGCGGGACCTGCGAGACCGTTATACGCTGCCGCCGGCGATGTCGCGCCGGTTGAAGAAGCGAACGTCGATATTGCGGCCCTCCGGCGGCGGCGAGGCGAGGCGGGAGCGGAAGAAGGCACGTTCGCCGGGCCGCAGCACCGTCTGCTCCAGCACCGAATTCCAGGCGTAGATCTCCGCGCCTTGCGCGTCGCGTACGGCAAAGCGCAGCCGCGGGATGTCGAGCGGCTTCCTGCCCTCGCCGACGATCACGCCCTCGATCACCAGTACCTCTTTACCGTCCACGGTCTCGCTGGAAAGCTTCACATCCTTGAAGGCGAGACCTCGCAGATTAACTTCCAGCCCGACCATCTTGTAGAACGCCGCTGTCTGCGGCAGCAGCCGCACCATGTCGCCGCGCCAGATCACCAGCGCCAGCACCAGCGCGCCCATGGCGGCGCAGGCAGTTGGCAGGCCGAAATGGGATTTTCGCGGAGCCGCGGCGGCGAGCGGACGGCTGACCCGCGCCCCGCGGCGCCCGAACAGGCCGCGGAACCAGGACTGGTGCTGTGCACCGACCACCTCCTCCTCGGCCTCCCGGGCCGCCGCTGACCACTCGTCCTCGGCTTCCTTGGCCTCTTCATCGGGCCAGTCGCTGGCGATCGAGGGGCTATCGACGACAGGCGCATCAGCGGCGCTGTCGTCCTGGGCATAGGAGTTCCACCGCTCCGCGAGATCGGACTGGTCCTCGGCCTGGCTGGCTGCGGCCATGGCCGGGACGGATGCCTCCTCGATGGCATCCTCGGCATGGGCGATCCAGGTCTCCTTGCAGCGGGAACAGCGGACCGCCCGTCCGTTCGCCCCCAGGCTCGCGAGCTTGATGGCGTAGGATGTCATACAATGGGGGCAGACGATATGCATGGACGAGCCTTGATGCATGAACGAGGACTTGGACGAGTCTTGACGATGTGCCCCGGATGCTACCCGGTGACCGTTAACGAACCGGAAACCATAACGGCCGCAAAACCCGTTGATCGCGTATGGCGGGACGCAGCAGTGCGACTCGCGCCCCCTCTCGAACGGAGCTGAGCTTGGTTCGGTTCGAAAATGTCGGATTGCGTTACGGTCTGGGGCCTGAGATTCTGCGCGACCTCAGCTTCCAGATCCCGGCGCATTCTTTCCAGTTCCTCACTGGCCCGTCCGGTGCCGGCAAGACCTCGCTGCTGCGCCTGCTGTTCCTGTCGCATCGGCCGACCCGGGGCCTCGTCAATCTGTTCGGCCACGACATCTCGCAGCTCGGCAAGGACGAGATCGCCGACCTGCGCAAGCGCATCGGCATCGTGCTCCAGGATTTCCGGCTGCTCGATCACATGACGACCTATGAGAATGTCGCGCTGCCGTTTCGCGTCATGGGGCGCAGCGAGTCGAGCTATCGCAAGGAGGTGATCGATCTGTTGCGCTGGGTCGGGCTCGGCGAGCGCATGGACGCGCTGCCGCCGATCCTGTCGGGCGGCGAGAAGCAGCGCGCGGCGATCGCGCGCGCCGTGATCTCGCGGCCGCAGCTGCTGCTCGCGGACGAGCCGACCGGCAGCGTCGATCCGACGCTCGGACGCCGGTTGCTGCGGCTCTTCATCGAGCTCAACAAATCGGGCACCGCCGTCATCATCGCGACCCACGATATCGGCCTGATGGACCAGTACGAGGCACGGCGGCTCGTGCTGCACCAGGGACGGCTGCACGTCTATGAGTAGGACCGACGAGCGCGGCGTGCTGGTCGACCTCGGACAGGAGCGTCCGCAGCTTCCGGCCAGGGCGCGCAACATGTCGCCGATCGTGCCGCGTGCCTCGATCCACGGCCGCGCCCTGGTCGCCGTCGTCGCCATCATGACGTTTCTCGCCTCGATGACCACGGGCACGGTGCTGCTGGTCAGCGCCTCCGCCGCCGAATGGCAGTCGGACGTTGCGAGCGAAATCACCATCCAGGTTCGTCCGCAGGCCGGCCGCGATCTCGAACGCGACACGGCAGCGGTGACGGAGGCGGTACGCGCGGAACCCGGCATCGTCGAGGTCAAGCCGTTCAGCAAGGAGGAGAGCGGCAAGCTGCTCGAGCCCTGGCTCGGCACCGGGCTCTCGATGGACGATCTGCCGGTGCCGCGCATGATCATCGCGCGCGTGCAACCCGGCACGCCGCTCGATCTCGGCGCCCTGCGCGCACGGGCGACCCAGGTCGCGCCGGGCGCCAGCGTCGACGATCACCGGGCATGGATCGAGCGGATGCGCTCGATGACAAACGCCACCGTGCTCGCCGGCCTCGGCATCCTCGCGCTCGTCATCATCGCCACCATCATCTCCGTCTCGTTCGCAACCCGCGGCGCCATGGCGGCGAACCGTCCGATCGTCGAGGTGCTGCATTTCGTCGGCGCCGGCGACCGCTACATCGCCAACCACTTCCTGCGTCATTTCCTCAGGCTGGGCCTGGAGGGCGGCGTGATCGGCGGCGGCGCCGCCATGCTGGTGTTCGGCTTCTCCGAGTCGATCGCCGGCTGGTTTTCCGGCACGCCCGTCGGCGACCAGTTCGCCGCCCTGCTCGGCACCTTCTCGCTGCGCCCGTCCGGCTACATCGTGCTCGCGGTCCAGGCCGTGCTGATCGGCGCCATCACCGCAGTGGCCTCGCGCCAGACTCTGTTCGCGACGCTGAATGATGTGGATTGAGGATGCTCTTCCCGCAAGCGGGGCGAGGGAGCGCACTGCCGACGCGGAGAGATAGTTGTCCCTTGCGTTCACAGAGCCCGCCAAACCGGACTCCACTTCGCCTCAAAACGTCATAAAATCGCGTCAGGGAAGGGATCACTCACATCACATGACCTCGCCGACCGACAATCGAACGCCGAAACTGCCGCGCGACTGGCTGCGTGCGGCCGTGGTGTCGACGATTGCGTTCGCCTTCGTCGGCGCTGCGGCCGGTTTCATCGCGTTCCTGTCGCAATTGCGCGGTGCCGAGACCGTGCCGGACCGCAAGGCTGACGGCATCGTGGTCCTGACCGGCGGCTCCTCGCGGGTGTCGGACGCGATGGAGTTGCTCGCTGCCGGCTACGGCAGACGGCTGCTGATCTCCGGCGTGCATCCAACGTCGACGGCGAACGACATCTCCCGGACGTTACCGGAGAACCAGTCTTTCATGACCTGCTGCGTCGATCTCGACCGCACCGCGCTCTCGACCCGCGGCAATGCGGCGGAGGCGCGGCGCTGGGCGCAAGGGCGCCAATTCCAATCGCTGATCGTGGTCACCTCGAACTATCACATGCCGCGCGCATTGGTGGAATTCTCGCATGCGATGCCACAGACGACGCTGATCCCGTTCGCGGTGGTCGGCGAGAAATGGCGCGAGGAGCCATGGTGGACCTCGGCGCCCACCTTGCGGCTCCTGCTGTCCGAGTATGTCAAGTACGTCGCGGCGGAGCTCAGGGTGCGGCTGGAGGATTTCGGCATTGACCTTTCGCCCGAGATGTCGGAGCAGCCTTCAGCCTCGAAGCCGAAGCGGCCCGCCACCGCCCAGGCCAATTGATCGGGGCAATTGATCAGCAAATTAACCGGATCGTCGATGTTCCTGATTTTCCTGCGCTCGCTCGTGTTCAACGTGATGTTCTACGCGGTGCTGGTGTGCCTCGCGATCGTGGCGCTGCCGACCTTCGCATTGCCGCCGCGCGCCATGCTGACGATCGCCGGATGGTGGGCCAAGGCGACGCTGGTCCTGATGCGCGTGGTCTGCAACATCAAGGTGGAATTCCGCGGTGTCGAGAACATCCCACAGGGACCGCTGGTGATCGCGGCGAAGCATCAGTCGTTCTGGGAGACGTTCGTGCTGCCGGGCTTCTTCGACTGCCCGATCTTCATCCTTAAGCGTCAGCTCATGCAGATCCCGGTGTTCGGCCAATTCCTGGTCAAGACCGGAATGATCGCGATCGACCGCAAAGCCGGCGTGAAGGCGCTGCTGGACATGACCCGGCGGGCGCGCGAGGCGGTGCGCAGCGGAAAGCAGCTCGTGATCTTTCCGGAAGGCACGCGCCGAGCGCCGGGCGCTGCCCCCGCCTACAAGACCGGCTTTGCGCAGATCTATTCGACCTGCGGCGTGCCGTGCCTGCCGATCGCGCTCAATTCCGGCCTGTTCTGGCCGCGCCGTACCTTCATGCGCTATCCCGGCACCCTGGTGGTGGAATTCCTCGATCCGTTGCCGTCGGGCCTGCCGAAGGACGAGTTTCTCTCCCGCGTGCAAACGGCCATCGAACAGGCAACCGGCCGGCTCGTCGAAGCGGGCCGGAAAGAACAGGAGCAATTGATCGGCTCGGCGCCGAGCTACGCGCCGTCGGAGAGCTAGCGGTTCTCGCGGTCTTCCACTGGCGCCGGCGCGCGCAGGGAATGCGCATCACCATGCAGCATCAATGCGAGCTGATGCAGCTGCGTGTCGCGAAAGCCTTCGGCCTCGATCGCTTTCACCGTCGCCGTGACATAGTCGCGATTGGCGCCGGACTGGCCGTGGCCCTGGACGACATGGCGGTGCTGCTCAGCGAGCGACAGACGGCCGGCATATTGGACATGGCCGCGGTCGACGACATAAGCGAGCGCCGGAACACGCTGCCGTGCATCGTTCTCGAGCCAAACCGAGCGCATCACCTCGCGATAGACCGACGTGACCTGCTCGCGTGCGCGCAAGTAAGCGACGACCTCAGTGCGGTTCTTCTCGGCGACGCGGAAGGCGATGCCGCGACAGGCGCCACCGCGGTCGAGCCCGAGCACCAGGCCCGGCTGCTCCGGCGTGCCACGATGCACGAAGGAATAGACGCAGAGTGCGCGATGCTCGCCGACCAGCCGCGCCGGGACGCGCTCCTCGAAGTCGAAGCCCGGCCGCCACATCAGCGAGCCGTAGCCGAACACCCAGAGGTCGCCTTTGGTTGCGGTGGCGGAGGGGAGGATGATTTCCGACATTTCGGGCACGGCTACCAGAACCGGTGTCCCAAGCGAAGCGAATTCTCCGCCTTTCGTCGGAGGCCGGCCTCGCTTACATTTGCCAAAATCTGGGGCCAAAGGGTCGCCGCATGTCCAATATGACCGTTGCCACAGGCCGTCGCTCCCGTTGGGGCCTTTTCATCGCACCCGTTCTCGTCCTGATCCTCGCCGTCGCCTGGAGCTGCTTCTGGTTCTATGCGGCCTCGCGGGCCGAAATTGCCGCAGACGCCTGGCGGGCGCAGGAGGCCAAGTCCGGCCGCATCTATGATTGCGCCAAGCGCTCGATCGCCGGCTTCCCGTTCCGCTTCGAGGTCCGGTGCTCCGGCGCCAGCGTCGCCCTGGTCTCGCAGAATGCGAGCAAGACGCCATTCACGGCGAAGCTCGACAACATCCTGGTCGTCGCCCAGGCCTACGACCCCAAGCTCGTCATCGCCGAATTCTCCGCCCCCGCGACGCTGACCGACGGGGTCACGCACAACACCTTCGTGGTGAACTGGAGCAAGGGCCGCAGCAGCGTGGTCGGCCTGCCGGCCGTGCCGGAGCGCGCCTCCATCGTGTTCGACGATCCCGTTATCAATCGTCTCGACGGCAGCGTGCAGGTGCCGCTCGCGCGCGCCAAGCAGGTCGAGCTGCACGGCCGCCTCGCGGAGGGATCGTCGGCCGATCATCCCGTCATCGAGACTGTGCTCCATATCGCGCAGGGCAGCATCCAGGGCGTTCACCCCCTGCTCGCCGAGCCGTTCGAGGCGGACACGCGCGCAAAGATCACCGGGCTCTCCGACCTCACGCCAAAGCCGTGGCCGCAGCGCTTCCGCGAGATCCAGGCCGCCGGCGGTCATATCGAGATCGTGCAGTCGCGGATCCAGCAGGGTGAGATGATTGCGGTCGCGGCCGGCACGCTCGGCCTCTCGGCCAACGGCCGGCTCGACGGTGAATTGCAGATGACCGTGACCGGCCTCGAGCGCGTGATCCCGGCGCTTGGCATCGAGAAGATGCTGGAGGAGGGCGTACCCCAGGCAACGCTCGATCGCGTCGCGCCGGGCGTGAAGTCGCAGGACCTCAACAATTTGTTCGGCGCGCTCGATCGCGCCATTCCCGGCCTCGGCAAGGTCATCAAGCAGAATGCCAATGCCGGCGTTGCCGCCGGCATCAACTCGATCGGCACCGAGAGCACGCTGGAAGGCAAGAAGGCGAGAAGCTTCCCGTTGAAGTTCGTCGACGGCGCCGTGCTGCTCGGCCCGGTCAAGGTCGGCCAGATCCCGCCGCTGTATTGATCGCGCCGCCGTCGGCCATGACGGGGAGTGAGGACGAGCGTTATGGCTTCTTCAGCGCCGCATGGGGCCGGCCGAAATCGGGCGCGGCCGAATCCTGGCCGATCTCGACGATGCCGCGGCGGATGGCGCGGGTACGGGTGAAGTGGTCGAACAGCGCCTCGCCGTCGCCGCGGCGGATGGCGCGGGTGAGTTTTGCGAGATCTTCGGTGAAGGTGCCGAGCATCTCCAGCACGGCTTCCTTGTTGGCGAGGAAAACGTCGCGCCACATCGTCGGGTCGGACGCGGCGATGCGGGTGAAATCGCGAAAGCCGCCGGCGGAGAACTTGATCACCTCGGATTCCGTCACCTGCGCCAGTTCGTCGGCAGTGCCGACGATGGTGTAGGCGATCAGATGCGGCAGATGGCTGGTGATCGCGAGCACGAGATCGTGATGATCCGGCGTCATCACTTCGACCTTGGCGCCCATCGCCGCCCAGAACGCGCGCAGGCGATCGGTGGCCGTCGCATCGACGCCTTCCGGCGGGGTGAGGATGCACCAGCGATTGATGAAGAGTTCGGCAAAACCTGAATCCGGCCCCGAATGCTCGGTGCCTGCGACCGGATGCGCCGGCACGAAATGAACGCCTTTCGGCAGATGCGGCGCCATGTCCCTGACGATGGCGCCCTTGACCGAACCGACGTCGGATACGATTGCGCCCGGCTTCAGATGCGCGGCGATCTCCTGCGCCACGGGTCCGCAGGCGCCGACGGGAATGCAGAGGATGACGAGATCGGCATCCTTCACCGCGTCGGCATTGGTCGCCACGACCTTATCGACGATGCCGAGCTCCATCACCCGCGCGCGCGTCTTCTCCGAGCGTGCGGTGGTGACGATCTCGCCGGCCAGGCCCTGGAGCTTCGCAGCACGCGCGATCGAGCCGCCGATCAGGCCGAAGCCGATCAGCGCGACGCGCTGAAAGTGTGGATCCGCGCTCATTTGCCGGCCATGAAGTCGCGCAAGCCTTCGACCACGAGGCGGTTGGCCTCCTCGGTGCCGATGGTCATCCGCAGCGAATGCGGCAGGCGGTAGTTCTTCAACGCGCGCAGCACCAGGCCTCGCCTGGTCAGGAAGGCGTCGGCATCACCAGCGGTCTTGCCCTTGTCGGTCGGGAAGTGGATGAGCACGAAATTGGCGACGCTCGGCGTCACCTTCAGACCGAGCTTGCCGATCTCCTCGGTGAGCCAGTTGCGCCAGGTCTCGGTGAACTGCTTCGACATCGCCTGATGCGCCGTGTCCTCGATCGCGGCGACCGCGGCGTACATTGCCGGCGTCGACACGTTGAAGGGACCGCGGATGCGGTTGACGGCGTCGATGATGTGCTCGGGACCGAACATCCAGCCGATGCGCAGCGCGGCGAGGCCGTGGATCTTCGAGAAGGTGTGCGTCACCACCGTGTTCTCGGTGGTGGCGACGAGCTCGATCCCCATCTCGTAGTCGTTGCGCGAGACGTAGTCGCAATAGGCGGCGTCGAGCACCAGCAGCACGTGCGAGGGCAGGCCGGCGCGCAAGCGCTTGACCTCGTCGAACGGCACATAGGTCCCGGTCGGATTGTTGGGGTTGGCGAGCCAGACCAGTTTCGTCTTCGGCGTCACCGCCCTCAGGATGGCATCGACGTCGCAGGTGAGGTTGGTCTCCGGCGCGATGACGTTCTTGGCGCCGACCGCCATGGTCGCGATCGGGTAGACCAGGAAGCCGTGCGTGGTGGAGATCGCCTCGTCGCCGTGGCTGAGATAGGTGTGGGCAAGCAGGTTCAGGATCTCGTCGGAGCCGGCGCCGCAGATGATGCGGTTGGGATCGAGCCCGAAAGAACGGCCGATCGCCTCGCGCAGCACGCGCGAGGTGCCTTCCGGATAGTCCTCCAGATGATCCGCCACGCGCTTGAACGCCTCGATCGCCTTGGGCGAGGGCCCGAATGGCGTCTCGTTGGCCGAGAGCTTGAACACCTTGCGGCCCGGCTCGGCGACCGGGCTCTTGCCGGGCGTGTAGGGCGCAATATCGAGAATGCCGGGGTTCGGCACGGGGCGGGACATCTTCAACTCCGAAAATGGCGGGGCGAGGCGCGCGATCTACGATTTCGGCCCGGTCGGGGGCACCGTATAGCGCGTTGCGTGGCTGCCGACGAGAGCCGTGGAGCGCACCGAGGCCCCCGCCTCGATCAGGGCTGCCCTGATTTTGTCGATGCTGGTCGCGCTCGTGACCGAGACCAGCAGCGCCGCGCCGTCGAAGGCGGTATCGGGCACCGCCACGATCTCGGCGAGCGGCGACAGGGCGCGCGCGACATCGGCGTTCCACCCCGAGACGCGCACGCTGAAGGTCTCGACCTCCGTCACCAAAGCGCTGTCGGCGACGCGCGAGACCGCGAACACCGGCAGCGCAGCCGGATGGTCGGCGCGCTCGACGAAGGGCAGCCGCGCGATGATTTTTGGCGCGCCTTCGGCCTCGAGCGAGAGCCACCACGGCGTGCGGCCCGACGTCGCCGAGACCAGTGCCAGATCGCCCTTGGATTTCGCAACCGCCTCGACCGCCGCCTGCGCGCTGAAATGCGCGACGTAAGGCACGGTGAAGCCGAAATGGAAGCGCGCGGAATCGCGCATCGCCGGCTCGCTCACCGAAATGTCGGCATGCACCGAGAACGGCGCCTGCACATAGGTGAAGGTCGAGATGATGACGCGCCAGATGCTCTCGACCGTGTCGAGCGGCAGGATGCCGCGATGGCGCTGCACGAGGTCGCGCATCATGGCGGCCTCGCGCGCCGGACGGAACGCCGAGCCGACTTCCTGGGTCTGCTTGACCTGGATCAGGCGGTCGATGATGTCGCCGCGCTGCATCAGGAGGCGATGCATGCCCTCGTCGATCGCGTCGATCTCCTTGCGCAGTTCCTGGAGCGATGGTGGCGCGGGCGGACGTTGTGACATGTCTGGCTGTCGATGGTTTCGATGGGGACGTCTTGATTAGGCAGTCGGGACGGCGAAAGCAAAGAGAAATGACGTCCTTTTCGGGCGACCGCGACAGAGGCGAATTCGGTCGATCCGGGCCGCGACTTGACGAAAACCACCCAAGACGGTAGTTTTTGCCCGTTCCGTGGTCATTTGAGCCGGCCGGCTTGCAGCCACGTTAAAAAACTCGCTAAACAGGCCGGGGACGCTTCCGATCCCGGCCGAACCTATCGTTCAGGCCGGGTTTTTCATGGCCTGATGCAAGTGGCGATCAAGCGTTTGATCGCAAACGAGGTCGATGGTCAGATGGGTGGCGTCAAGTCGATACCGAGTCCCGCGATCAGCGCCGACGAACGGTCGCACGAGGTGGATCATCCGAGCTCGCAGGTCGCGCATTTCGGCACCGAGCAGCCGCTGCGGCTCGATTGCGGCGTCGATCTCACCCCGTTCCAGATCGCCTACCAGACCTATGGCGAGCTCAACGCCGATCGCTCCAACGCAATCCTGATCTGCCATGCGCTGACCGGCGATCAGCACGTCGCCAACGTGCATCCCGTCACCGGCAAGCCCGGCTGGTGGGACACGCTGGTCGGCCCCGGCCGCCCCATTGATCCCAAGCACTACTTCATCATCTGCTCCAACGTGATCGGCGGCTGCATGGGCTCGACCGGGCCGGCCTCGATCAATCCTGCCACCGGCAAGGTCTGGGGCCTGGATTTCCCCGTCATCACCATACCCGACATGGTGCGCGCGCAGGCAATGCTGATCGACCGGCTCGGCATCGACACGCTGTTTGCGGTCGTTGGCGGCTCGATGGGCGGCATGCAGGTGCTGCAATGGACCGCGGCCTATCCGGGCCGCGTGTTCTCTGCCCTGGCGATTGCCTGCGCGACGCGGCACTCGGCGCAGAACATCGCCTTCCACGAGCTCGGCCGTCAGGCCGTGATGGCCGATCCCGACTGGCACGGTGGCGGCTATGCCGACCGCGGCATCCATCCGCATCGCGGGCTCGCGGTGGCGCGGATGGCGGCGCACATCACCTATCTCTCGGACGCGGCGTTGCATCGCAAGTTCGGCCGGCGCATGCAGGACCGCGAGCTGCCGACCTTCTCTTTCGACGCCGACTTCCAGGTCGAGAGCTATCTGCGCTACCAGGGCTCCTCCTTCGTCGAGCGCTTCGACGCCAATTCCTATCTCTATCTGACGCGCGCGATGGACTATTTCGACATCGCCGCGGACCATGGCGGGGCGCTCGCAAGGGCGTTCGCGGAAATCCAGACCCGCTTCTGCGTGGTGTCGTTTACCAGCGACTGGCTGTTTCCGACCTCGGAATCGCGCGCGCTGGTGCACGCGTTGAACGCCTCGAGCGCGCGGGTGTCGTTTGCCGAGATCGAGACCGATCGCGGCCACGACGCCTTCCTGCTCGACGTTCCCGAATTCTTCGACATCTCCCGCGCCTTTCTGCAATCGGCAGGCAAGGCCCGCGGGCTCACCTCCAGGAACGACTAGCGATGTCTGTACAGGAAGTGCTGCCGCTGGGCGGCCTTGCGACGGGGCAGTCCGGTCATTTTCGCGCCGACCATCTCTTGGTCGCCGAGATGGTCAAGCCGGGATCGAAAGTGCTCGACGTCGGCTGCGGCGAGGGCGATCTGCTTCAGCTGCTGGAGACCCGCGGCATCGACGGCCGCGGCATCGAATTGTCGCGCGAGGGCGTCAACCGCTGCGTCGCCAAGGGCCTTGCGGTGGTGCAGGGCGATGCCGACACCGACCTCGTCAATTATCCCGATGACGCCTTCGACTACGTGATCCTGTCGCAGACGCTGCAGGCGACGCGGCAGCCGAGGGTGGTGCTGGAGAATCTGCTGCGCATCGGCCGGCGTGCCATCGTCTCGTTCCCGAATTTCGGCTTCTGGAAGATGCGGCTCCAGCTCCTGATCGGCGGCCACATGCCGCGCACCGAGAATTTGCCGGCGACCTGGTACGACACCGCCAACATCCATTTCTGCACCATCAAGGATTTCGTCGAGCTTTGCGATGCGATTGGCGTCAAGATGGAGCGCGCCGAAGCACTCGACCTCTACGGCCGTCCGCTGCGGTTGCGATTGCCGTGGTGGGTGTGGAACATGTTCGGCGAGCAGGGCGTGTTCTTGCTGAGCCGTGGCGGGGGGAAATAAAATCCTCGTCATTCCGGGGCGATGCGAAGCATCGAGCCCGAAATCCATCGCGCCTCAGCGTTTGCCGCTCGATAGATTCCGGGCCTGCGCCTGTCGGCGCATCCCGGAATAACGAGCTAATTAACCAGCAGCCAGCGACCTCGCATCGCGGACCGGCCAGCGCCCCGCTTCCACCAGCGTGACGAACCGTTCCACGCTCGCGTTGAACAGCGCGGGCTCTTCGAGATTGAGCACGTGGCCCGACTTCGGAAACATCGCCAGCCCCGCCGCGGGAAGGTGCTTCTTCAGGAACAGGCTCGCGCCCACGCACGGATCGTCTTCGTCGCCGCAGATGATCAATGCGGGCGTCGCAACGGCCCGGATCGCATCCGTCATTGTGTAGATCGACGGACGGCCGCCCTGGAAGCCGCGCATCGTGTGCGCCGATCCCTTGGCGTCGTGACGCGCAAGAGCAGCGTAGAAATCGGCATGGCCGCGCGGATCCTTCACCAGGAAGGGAATCCGGCTCGGTGCCTCGCGCGTGACCTTTGCGACCTCGGCGGAGCCCAGGGTCTCGAACTGCTCGGCATTGGCGCGGCACTGCTTGCGCCAGACGTCGAGGTTCTCGATCTCCGAACCCGAGCCGACACCGGCCAGCGTCATCGACAGCGCGCGTTGCGGCGCGTTCAAGCCGATCTGGAGCGACGAGTAGGCGCCCATCGACAGGCCAACGAGATGCGCGCGCGCGATTCCGAGATGATCGAGCACCGCGAGCGCGTCGGTGTAGAAATGCGTGTAGCTGTAGACCTCGCCCTCGGGCACGTCCGACGGCGTGTAGCCGCGCGCCGAATAGGTGATGCAGCGATGGCCGCGCGAGAAGTAACGCATCTGCGGCTCCCAATTGGTGTAGTCGGCCGCGAACTCGTGCAGAAAAATAATCGGCGTTCCCTGACCCGCTTCCTCGAAATAGATGCGGACGTCGTCGCTGGTCGTGGCGTGGGGCATTAACCGTTTCCCTCTCTTCAAGCCGCCTTTGCAGGATCGCAGTTAATGCTGTTGTCCGCAATGCGGCAGCCTCAGACGAGTATTGACGCAAAATCATCGCAGCTATTCGCCGGCGCGGTGTCTTTTTCTCGCCACATCGGGCGGCTTAAGGGCCCGACGGAGGTCGGTCACCGCACGGGTCGGCTGGAAGTGGGGGTGTCAACGAAGGATGAAGAATGTTCGAGTTGTTTGCGTACCGCCTGTCGCGTTGTATCGTCGCGCTGGCGCTCTTCTTCACGGCGGTCGCCGTGTTCGTTTCTCCGGCCTCGGCGCGGCCACATCATCGTCATAGCGCAGAGCGGCACGCTTACGTGCACCACGCCAGACATCATTATTACCGTTATCATCGCCACCATACCCGCAGCTCGCGCTTCGAGCGCGGCGTGGCGCAGTTGCGGGCAAGTGGATTTTCCAACACCCGGGCGAGCTATGATCCCAACGCCAATACCGGCGGCATGACCAATAGCGGTATGACCGATAGCGCCATGAGCAGCAGCGGCTTCGGCAGCGGATCCGGTCTCGTGTCCGAGGCGCGCCGCTATCTCGGCGGCAATCCGACCGGACGCGGCAGTCTGTGGTGCGCGCGTTTCATGAACATGGTGCTGCAACATACCGGCCATCAAGGCACGGGATCGGATATGGCGAGCTCGTTCGCGCGCTACGGCACGCGCATCTCCGGTCCGCAGGTCGGCGCCATCGCGGTGATGTCGCGTGGCCGCCGGGGCGGCCATGTCGGCATCATCACGGGGATTGATGCGCGGGGCAATCCGATCATGATCTCCGGCAACAACGGCAACCGCGTCCGCGAGGCGCCGGTCTCGCGCGGCCGGATCTATGCGTATGTGATGCCGAATTAACGACGGAGCGACGGTGCCGTAGGGTGGGCAAAGGCGCTCTTGCGCCGTGCCCACCAGCGGTACGTAAACATTCAAAAGCAAGAATAGTGGGCACGCTATTCACTTTGCCTTCCCTATGGCAGCGGTGCGAGCTCACACCAGCTTCGGCTCTTCCACCGCCACCTGATCGCCCACACCGATCTCGCCGTCGGCGATGACCTCGGCATAGATGCCGCAGTCCATGTGGCCGAGATGGCGCGAGAGCGTCGGCGGGATGTCGAGGTCGCGCTTGGCGGTCACGGGGTCGACGTTGGTGGCTGGGCAGCGCTTGATGCGCTTGACCACCTTCAACCGCGCCTGGCCGATCGCGAGCGTCTGGTCGACGAGGTCGAGCTCGGACCAGGCCGGCCAACCTTGGACATAGAGATTGGCGCGGAAGCGCAGCGGGTGGACGGTGGCGCCAAGCATACTCTCGAGTGCGCGCAGGCTGCCGAGATTGATGATCGAGACCACCTTGCGGGCGACATCGGAAAAGCTGTGGTCGCGGCCCGACAGCAGCTTCGGCGGCCCGGTAAGCTCCGGCTGAAAATTCTCCGCGAAGTAGCGTTCGATGGCGGCGCGTCCGGCGGCAGTCTCCAGGTCGCCGCTGGCGACGGTCTGGCCGTTCTTGCGGATGGTCAAGACATTGGTCGCGTCGTCGAAACGGCTGTCGAGCTCGGCCAGCCGCTCGTTGCGCGCCAGCATCAGGAACTGGATTTTCGGCTTCCATTCCGGCGCCTCGGGGTCGAACCCGCTCGGGCCGTTCTCGATGGCGTAGCGGCGGTCGGCCGGGAGGGTCTGGCCGGCCCGCAAGCGGGCGCGCGACAGGCGCTCCGGAGTGAGGCCCTTGATCGGGTAGCGGTAGAGGCCGTTTATCTCGGCAGTCTGGCTGGCTGTCATGCCGCTACTTAAGGGATTCGGTCCGCCACCGCCAAGCCGCCTCATGCGCGCACGAAATTGTGAAGCGGCCTCTTTCGCATCCGCAGCCCGCTTCCCACATCTGTCACAGGCCGGCGGCAACGCCGGCAAGAGACGGTCGTTGCTGCTTGAGAGACCTCAATGCGATCAGCGAAAACCCAATGAAGATGCCGTATTGGGGTGCCTCCGCGGGCCCCAAGGGCAGGCCGAGGGACAGAAAAGATGAATATCGAGAAATACACCGAACGCTCCAGGGGCTTTATCCAGTCGGCGCAGTCGCTCGCGATGCGCGAGGGGCACCAGCAGTTTTCCACCCTGCACATGCTGAAGGTTCTGCTGGACGACAGTGAGGGGTTGGCTTCCGGCCTGATCGACCGCGCCGGCGGCAATTCCCGCGCAATCCTGAAGGCGACCGAGGAGGCCCTGAACAAGGTGCCGAAGGTCTCCGGCGCTGGTGCCGGGCAGATTTACCTCGCGCCCGAGCTGGCTCGCACCTTCGACGCCGCCGAAAAGGCCGGCGAGAAGGCCGGCGACAGTTTCGTCACCGTCGAGCGGCTGCTGCTGGGCCTCACGTTGGAGAAGACCAGCGAGGCCGGCGCGATCCTCAACAAGGGGGGCGTCACCCCGCAAAACCTCAACGCAGCGATCGAAGCCCTGCGCAAGGGCCGGACCGCGGATTCCGCGACCGCCGAGAACGCCTATGACGCGCTGAAGAAATATGCCCGCGACCTGACCCAGGCTGCGCGCGACGGCAAGCTCGATCCGGTCATCGGCCGCGACGAGGAGATCCGCCGCACGATTCAAGTGCTCTCGCGCCGGACCAAGAACAACCCCGTCCTGATCGGCGAGCCCGGCGTCGGCAAGACCGCCATCGCCGAAGGCCTTGCGCTGCGCATCGTCAACGGCGACGTGCCCGAGAGCCTCAAGGACAAGAAGCTGCTCTCACTGGACCTCGGCGCCCTGATCGCCGGCGCGAAGTACCGCGGCGAGTTCGAGGAGCGGCTGAAGGCCGTGCTCCAGGAGGTGACCGGGAGCGAGGGCACTTTCATCCTCTTCATCGACGAGATGCACACCCTGATCGGCGCCGGCAAGGGCGACGGCGCGATGGATGCCTCCAACCTGCTGAAGCCGGCGCTCGCCCGTGGCGAACTGCACTGCATCGGCGCGACCACGCTGGACGAATACCAGAAGCACGTCGAGAAGGACGCCGCGCTGGCGCGGCGCTTCCAGCCGATCTTCGTCAGCGAGCCGTCGGTCGAGGACACCATCTCGATCCTGCGCGGCCTGAAGGACAAGTACGAGCAGCACCATGGCGTGCGGATCGCCGATTCCGCGCTGGTGGCGGCGACGACGCTGTCCAATCGCTACATCACCGACCGCTTCCTGCCCGACAAGGCGATCGACCTCATGGACGAGGCCGCGGCGCGGCTGAAAATGCAGGTCGATTCCAAGCCGGAGGAGCTCGATTCGCTCGATCGTGAGATCATCCGGCTCAAGATCGAGCAGGAGGCCTTGAAGAAGGAAAGCGATCCCGGCTCCAAGACCCGCCTCGAAGCGCTTGAGAAAGAATTGGCCGAGCTCGAGGAGAAGTCGGCGGCGCTGACGGCGCGCTGGAGCGCAGAAAAGGACAAGCTCTCCAACGCCCAGAAGCTGAAGGCGGAGCTCGACGGCCTGCGTGTCGAGCTCGCCAATGCCCAGCGGCGCGGCGAATTCCAGAAAGCCGGCGAGCTGGCCTATGGCCGGATCCCGCAGCTCGAGAAGCAGCTCGCGGAGATCGAGGCCAAGGAGAACGCCGGCGAGATGATGGAGGAGGCGGTCACTGCCAACCACATCGCGCAGGTGGTCTCGCGCTGGACCGGCGTGCCCGTCGACAAGATGCTGGAGGGCGAGAAGGAGAAGCTCCTGAAGATGGAGGAGCAGCTCGGCAGGCGCGTCGTCGGCCAGGCCGAGGCCGTGCGCGCGGTGGCAACCGCCGTGCGCCGCTCGCGCGCGGGCCTGCAGGACCCGAACCGCCCCACCGGCTCGTTCATGTTCTTAGGCCCCACCGGCGTCGGCAAGACCGAGCTGACCAAGGCCTTGGCGGAGTACCTGTTCAACGACGAGACCGCGATGGTCCGCCTCGACATGTCCGAGTACATGGAGAAGCACTCGGTCTCGCGTCTGATCGGTGCGCCTCCGGGCTATGTCGGCTATGACGAGGGTGGGGCGCTCACCGAAGCGGTGCGGCGCCGGCCCTATCAGGTCGTGCTGTTCGACGAGATCGAGAAAGCGCACCCTGATGTCTTCAACGTCCTGTTGCAGGTGCTCGACGACGGCCGCCTGACCGACGGCCAGGGCCGCACCGTCGATTTCCGCAACACGCTGATCATCATGACCTCGAACCTCGGTTCGGAATTCCTGGTGAACCAGCCGGAGGGCGAGGACACCTCGGCCGTGCGCGAGCAGGTGATGGCAATGGTGCGGGCGCACTTCCGCCCCGAATTCCTCAACCGCGTCGACGAGATCATCCTGTTCCACCGCTTGCAGAAGAGCGAGATGGGCCGGATCGTCGAGATCCAGTTCGCGCGGCTGCAGAAGCTCCTCACCGACCGCAAGATCGTGCTGACGCTCGACGCTGCCGGCCGCGACTGGCTCGCCGCCAAGGGCTGGGATCCCGCCTACGGCGCACGCCCGCTCAAGCGC
This sequence comes from Bradyrhizobium diazoefficiens, assembly GCF_016616425.1. Taxonomy (NCBI): domain Bacteria; kingdom Pseudomonadati; phylum Pseudomonadota; class Alphaproteobacteria; order Hyphomicrobiales; family Nitrobacteraceae; genus Bradyrhizobium; species Bradyrhizobium diazoefficiens. The sequence goes on along the minus strand of NZ_CP067101.1, from coordinate 7,011,590 downwards.
GTGATCCAGCGCTACCTCCAGGATCCGCTCGCCGAGATGATCCTGGCCGGCGATGTCAGGGACGGCGACAGCGTTGCGATCTCGTCCGAAGGCAACGTGCTGACCTTCAACGGCAAGGCACCGCAGACCGCCGAGATCGCCCAGTTCGAGGCGCCGCTGCCAAAGCGCAAGCTGAACTGAACGCGGGCGTTTGCCGTGGGAGAACGATAACCGCCCCGGAGAGATCAACCTCTCCGGGGCGGTTTGCTTTGTCGGCTGGTTCGTCAGTTAGACTAACCGCGGGCAGAGGCGGAGCCGGGCTCGGCAGGTCCAGCTTCTTCGTCGTCCTCTTCAAGCTCGGACAATATGTCCACCAACTCGCGCACCCGTCCCTGTGCCAGCGGCCGCAAGTCGTTGATCATCGGCTCGTCATTGGCGAGCCAAGCCTGGGCTTCGGCGAGTTCCTCGGCGGTCGCGCCGGTTCCGATGATCTGGGCAATCGTGACGTCGTCGGCCCGGTCCACGGCCTTGACGACATCATCGCGTGAGAGGCGCGTCATGGGCGATCCTCCTGCTGGTCGGCTTCCCTCGGCGTCTAACCGGAAACCTGCGTGCGGGTTCCGCGGTCAGTGCTGGTCCGGCGGATGCTACTTCTTCACCACCTTGTAGATCGCATTCTCAATGTCCGAGCTGAAGTAGACCGTACCCGTTCCGCCGATCGCGACGCCCGTCGGAATGTTGGTCGGCAAGCCGCCGGTCACAGCCGGCAGACCGATCGGAAGATTGGCCGCGATCTCGGTGATTTTACCGCTGTCAGGCGCGATCTTGATCAGCCGCTTGGCGCCGACTTCCGCCACGACCAGTTGGCCATCGCTGCCGCGCGCGATGCCTTCGGGCATTTTCAGCTCCTTGGCGAGGACAGTCTTCTCGCCGTTGCTGTCGATCCGGGACACGGCGCCCGCAAGGGCCTCGGTGACGTAGACCTCGTCAGTCTTCCCGCGAACGAGCCCGACCGGGCCCTCGAGGTCGCCGATCAGCGTGCTGCGGTCCTTGCCGTGCTCGCCGCTCACCTTGACCAGCGACTTGGTACCGAGCTCGGCCACCAGGATGCTGCCGTCGGCGAGAACGATCGCGTCGTGCGGCGCCTTGAAGCCGTGCAGGATGTCGCGCGTTGCGCCGGTCTTGGCGTCGATCACCTGCACGGTGCCGGTGAACCAGCTCGACAGGATCACGTCGTTGCCCGTTGCCGTCGCGCTCATCGGATATTCGAGGGTGATGCCTGCGGCGTGCATGCGCGCCTTCTCGGTGACCTCGCCGGTCGCGCCGTCCACGGTGCGATAGGCGAACACGTCGGCGACGTGGATCGTATCCTTGCCGTTCTCTGAGGTGACGGCGATACCTCCGGGCAAGGCGAGCTTGCCGATGATGATCTGCTTGGCCTGGCCGGTCGCCGGATCGACCTCCTGAATGCCGTTGTCGGCCATGTTGGAGACGTAGATGCGATCCTTGTCGTCGATCGCGAGGTTATCCAGTGACGGCTTCAATTGCGCGACAACGGTCTTGCTGCCTGATTTGGGATCGACCCGGACGAGCTGCCCGAGCGCGGTGTCGACCACAAAGAGATTGCCCTTGGAATCGAAGTTCACCGCGGCCGGGACCTTGAAGCCGTCGGCGACGACGGTCAGCTCGGCCTTGTCGACGTCGACTTTCGCGACCTGACCCTTGAACCAGAGCGGACCGTAGAGCTTGTCGTCGGGACCGAACTCGAAGCCGTTGAGGCCGCCCATCTTCTCCATGATCTGGCGCGGCGGTTTGACGCCCTCGATGTCGATCTCATAGAGCGTGTCGCCGAGGAAGACGGTGGTGGCGTAGAGCCTGCCGTCCTTGCGGAAGGCGAGCGAGTTGATGCCGGGAAGGCCGCCAGCGAGCTTCTTAATCGGGCCGTCGCCCTTGCGCGCATAGAGATCGCCGGTCAGGAATCCGGTCCAGGCCATGGTGCCGTCGGGCGCAAACGCGATGTCGTCGGCCATGCCCACGGGAGAAGGGATTGCAACCTTGGCGGTACCGGACGCGATGTCCACCTGGTAGAGCGCCGCGCCCGCGACGCTGCCGGCGAACAGATGGCCGGCCTTGTCGATGCCGAGCCCGTGTACGCCATGGAATGCCGAGCCGGGGACGAGCTTCGTGACCTCCCAGCTCTCGGCCGATGCACTCGTGGCGGCGAAAAGCGCAGCGGCGATGGCTGCGCAGGCGAGCCTGGTTTTCATGGCGTGACCTCCCCATTTTCTGGAGAATATTCGCACGTCACGCCGCTTTGGCAAACGAAACTTGACGTTGTAGTGCGGCAAGGCGGTGCGGCCCTACGGCCTCTCATGCCATCGCGTCTCTGATAATGTTCGGCTGATTGCCGGCTTACCTGCTGCTCACTGCAGCTCCGCCCGGGCTTAACGAGGGCCGTCGCGCGGGCGTCGGTGATTCCCTAACGCCAGCGCGCGGATCGTGGTCGAGCTGACGTCCCACGCGCCCACGGAGTGGTGCGGGTGGGACGTTGATCGTTATCGGCTCGTCGTCAGCCGCGGCGGGTTCTGGGACATGATCCAGATCTCGACTGCAGCAAGCACGGCGACCAGAATGCCGACCGCGACGTGAACGGTCATTGCCGTCTTGGCGCCCTGGAACCCGAGCACCCAAGGCGCAACGAGAGTCCACAGGCCGACGATCAGGTTGAGCCACTCCTCCCACACCGCGAAGGCTGCGAGCGCTGCGATGGCCAGGATCGCAATCACGATGCCCGCGACATACGCGTTCTGAGAGGCCGGTCCGGCATCGAAACCGAAAATCCAGGGCGAGAAGAACAGGAATGCGCCGAGGATCAGGTTCGCGACGTCGCACCATTTTGCGCTCGTCCAGTTGTCCATGACATTCCTCCTTGAACTCCGCCCCCTCATCCAAAAACAACTGGGCCACTCCCCAGCGTGTTCCCCGCGGTTCCACCGAAATTGAATGAAAGGGGGAGGGCGCCCGGCCGAGCCACGGGGTCGGCCCGACCGATTTACCGGTTGGTGACCTGCAACGGCCCACCGGTTGCATCCGACATGCGGGCGATGGCGCCGCTCCGGCCGCTCATCATGCCCTCGAGCCGGTCGCGCTCCTTCTCGAAGCTTGCGAGCAACGGGCCCTCGAGCGAACGGCCACGCGGCAGCTTCACGCGCATCGGATCGACGAAGCGGCCGTTGACCAGGATCTCGTAATGGACGTGCGGGCCGGTCGACATGCCGCTCGAGCCGACGAAGCCGATCACCTGGCCCTGCCGCACCTTCTTGCCGACTTCCATGCCCTTGGCGAAGGCCGACATGTGGCCATAGGCGGTCTCGTAGCCGTTGGCGTGCTTGATGCGGATGTACTTGCCGTAGCCGCCCTCGGGGCCGACCTTCTCGATCACGCCGTTGCCGGAGGCGAAGATCGGCGTGCCGTAGGCGGTGGCCCAGTCGACGCCGGTATGCATCTTCACAAAGCCCAGGATCGGGTGGCGGCGGCCGCCGAAGCCGGAGCGCATGATGGCGTTGTTGACCGGTTTCCTGACCAGGAACTTCTTCGCGCTCTTGCCGGTCTCGTCATAGTAGTCGACGACGCCGTCGTCGGGGCTCTGGTAGCGGTAGTATTTCTTGGTCTCGCCGCCGACCGTGAGCGAGGCGAACAGCACCTCGTTCTTTTCGCTCGACGTCACGCCCTCGTCCTCGCCGGCGTAGAACACGTCGAAGGAATCGCCGGGCTGCACCTTGCGCTGGAAATCGACGTCGTAGGAATAGATCTTGATCATGTCGTCGATGACCGGCATCGGCACCTTGTTGCGCATCGCGGTCTCGTAGATGCTCTCGTAGAGCCGGACGCCGGAGCCGTCATCCTCCTCATCGTCGTCGCTGTTGGCGTTGGCCGTAGCGTCCGCGACGGTGTTCATGCTGGAGACGTCGACCGCGACGTATTTGCCGAGATCGGACAGCGCCGCGACCGCCTCGACCACGGTCTCGTTGGCGACAATGACGCGGTAGGGCTGGAGGCGGGCGCCGGGGCTCGCGGGCGCCATCAGGATGCGGAGCTTCTCGCCCTCCTTGAGGCCGCCGTCGCGGCCGCGGGGCCCGAGCGTCGCGGTGATCGCCTTGATCTCGTCGGCGTTCGCGCCGAGATCGCGCAGCACCGAGGCGACGCTGTCGCCCTTCCTGACCAGGTGGACGCGTTCGCCGTTGGGATTGCCGCCGGTGATCTGCTCCTTGGTCTTGGGCAGCAGCGTGACGTTCTCCGGCACCACGCGCGTCTCGAAGCCGGCATAGGGATCGGACGGCGAGGCTTCGGCGGCGTAGGCGCTTCGGATCTCGGAGGGGCCGGTCGTGCCGGAAATGTCGGCGGCGGCGTTGGCGAGCGAGGCGTAGCGCACCCCGCCATTGCCGCGCCAATTGGCGGCGTCGCGCACCCGCATCAGGATGTCGTCGAGTGCCACCACCGCGGAAATCTTGGCTTTCGGCAGCACCGGCGACAGGTCTTTGGTGACGAAGGAGACTTCCGCGTCGGGCTCGACGGCTTCCGGATTGTTCGGGTCTTCCGCTGCCGTCTTCGGATCGGAGCCGACATCGGTGAGCAGGCGCTGGGCGTTGAACGGCGGGATTTTCGCCGACAGATCGCTCGTCGTCATCGACAGATTGCCGGCGATCCGGACGAAGGGACGCACCCGCATCACGTCGCGGTTGCCGACGCGGGCGACCGTGGAGACGCGCACGATATTGCGGGACGCCGTGGATTCGCTCGGCGGCGGCAGGCGGTCGCTCTTGTGCAGCGTGGCGGCGCGATCGGCGGCGCCGAATGCACCGCGCAGCGCGCCCTCGACCCGCTCCGGCACCTTGGCGAAGGTCATCTCGCCGTCGAGCGATGCGAAAACGGCGCCGCCGATCAGGGCTGCGCCGCAGAGTCCGGTCAGGATTGTCCCGCTGAACCATTGCACCGAGACGCGGCGGCGGTCGATCACGGCGGCCTCAGAACCATCGACGGACAGCGGCGGCTCGTGGCCGAGATCGATGATCCCGGTCTCACGCCCATAAGCGCCGCGTGACGTCCTGTGGTTCACTCAAGTCCCCCAATCAACGACCCAAGAAGCCCGTTTCGAACCTTGTCCTGGTCGCCCTCTTGAAGGGGGATCGCCGGAAAAAGGCAAGCCGCACAGACGTCCGCGCCCAGAAGGCCCGCGACGGGGCCGGCCGAATTTACGAACAACTGGACGGGTAAAGCTCTCTCGATGTCTCTCGAAGGTCCGGGGAAGGCCGCGTCATCTGCAAGATGGCCTTCCTCTGACCCCATGAAAACCGCCGGCAGCCCCCACTGGCATCCGGCGATTCAAGCTCGTCTGATACCAGAACGCCGCGGGATTGTGGCTCAAGTACGGCGCCTGTCATGGAAAAAGTTTCCTGAACGGCCGCGTGGCCGGGTCCTCGCTGGAGGACGCAGCAAGCCGCCTCCGGCGTGCTTCCGCAGCCTCCAGAAGCCCGAACTTTTTTTGAGCTTTTTCTCCAAGCAGCGCCGGCCCGGCTGTCTTCGACCTCTCTAACCAACTGGAAACGTGTGATTTTTCCCGACGATCCACTGTGCGACGATTTGTTGACGATGGGCGTTGACAATCCCGATCGGTGGGGACTATAACCCCAACCACTGAGCGCGGCGCCGCCGGGTCACTGACCAAGGCGAGCGAACGCGCCACTGATGCTCCTCACCTTGTTGAGTGACACAACAGCCGACACAAGTCGGTTGGAGTTCATTCATCGTCGGTAAGGGTGTCGGAACCCTTCCCCTCGGGGAAGGTTGAGGCCTCCAGGGTCTCGGGCTGTTTGACAAGTGAAGATGAAGAAAGAGAAACGTGGACGGCGGAGTCCTTGCGGGTCTCGCTTCTGAAAAGCCTCGGCTTTTCTGATCGAGACCGGACGAAAGACTTCGGCGGTACACGTTTTAAAGGTTACACCATCGTTGCCAGCGATGTGAATCGCAGGCAGCTCGTCGATTTCGGTCGATGAAAAATGGTGGGACCTCGTCAAACGTTGTGATCAGCCGGTTCAAAGTTCAAGTCCAACTTGAGAGTTTGATCCTGGCTCAGAGCGAACGCTGGCGGCAGGCTTAACACATGCAAGTCGAGCGGGCGTAGCAATACGTCAGCGGCAGACGGGTGAGTAACGCGTGGGAACGTACCTTTTGGTTCGGAACAACACAGGGAAACTTGTGCTAATACCGGATAAGCCCTTACGGGGAAAGATTTATCGCCGAAAGATCGGCCCGCGTCTGATTAGCTAGTTGGTGAGGTAATGGCTCACCAAGGCGACGATCAGTAGCTGGTCTGAGAGGATGATCAGCCACATTGGGACTGAGACACGGCCCAAACTCCTACGGGAGGCAGCAGTGGGGAATATTGGACAATGGGGGCAACCCTGATCCAGCCATGCCGCGTGAGTGATGAAGGCCCTAGGGTTGTAAAGCTCTTTTGTGCGGGAAGATAATGACGGTACCGCAAGAATAAGCCCCGGCTAACTTCGTGCCAGCAGCCGCGGTAATACGAAGGGGGCTAGCGTTGCTCGGAATCACTGGGCGTAAAGGGTGCGTAGGCGGGTCTTTAAGTCAGGGGTGAAATCCTGGAGCTCAACTCCAGAACTGCCTTTGATACTGAGGATCTTGAGTTCGGGAGAGGTGAGTGGAACTGCGAGTGTAGAGGTGAAATTCGTAGATATTCGCAAGAACACCAGTGGCGAAGGCGGCTCACTGGCCCGATACTGACGCTGAGGCACGAAAGCGTGGGGAGCAAACAGGATTAGATACCCTGGTAGTCCACGCCGTAAACGATGAATGCCAGCCGTTAGTGGGTTTACTCACTAGTGGCGCAGCTAACGCTTTAAGCATTCCGCCTGGGGAGTACGGTCGCAAGATTAAAACTCAAAGGAATTGACGGGGGCCCGCACAAGCGGTGGAGCATGTGGTTTAATTCGACGCAACGCGCAGAACCTTACCAGCCCTTGACATGTCCAGGACCGGTCGCAGAGATGTGACCCTCTCTTCGGAGCCTGGAACACAGGTGCTGCATGGCTGTCGTCAGCTCGTGTCGTGAGATGTTGGGTTAAGTCCCGCAACGAGCGCAACCCCCGTCCTTAGTTGCTACCATTTAGTTGAGCACTCTAAGGAGACTGCCGGTGATAAGCCGCGAGGAAGGTGGGGATGACGTCAAGTCCTCATGGCCCTTACGGGCTGGGCTACACACGTGCTACAATGGCGGTGACAATGGGATGCTAAGGGGCGACCCTTCGCAAATCTCAAAAAGCCGTCTCAGTTCGGATTGGGCTCTGCAACTCGAGCCCATGAAGTTGGAATCGCTAGTAATCGTGGATCAGCACGCCACGGTGAATACGTTCCCGGGCCTTGTACACACCGCCCGTCACACCATGGGAGTTGGTTTTACCTGAAGACGGTGCGCTAACCCGCAAGGGAGGCAGCCGGCCACGGTAGGGTCAGCGACTGGGGTGAAGTCGTAACAAGGTAGCCGTAGGGGAACCTGCGGCTGGATCACCTCCTTTCTAAGGATGATCCTTCAGGTAGCTTGCTATCTATCGGATCGTTTTAGAAACATCAGCGGCCAACAGATCGCCAGATCGTTGAGCTGCATTGGCGGGATTTCGCCGTCTTCGTTTCTCTTTCTTCGCGGACGAACACGCGCTGGGGCTGCAGGCTTGCAGGATCCCTGGTCCTTAACAGGATAAGCGTTAGGGGCTTGTAGCTCAGTTGGTTAGAGCGCGCGCTTGATAAGCGTGAGGTCGGAAGTTCAAGTCTTCCCAGGCCCACCAGCCTTCGCGCTTCGCTGCTTCGGCTAGGCAAGCCCTTCGAGTTGAAGGCTGCCGCGCCGTAGCCGTGGCGAAGGCGGGCTAATCAAACGAGCATTCGTCTTCTGGTTACGGGGCCATAGCTCAGCTGGGAGAGCGCGTGCTTTGCAAGCATGAGGTCGTCGGTTCGATCCCGTCTGGCTCCACCAGATGGCTTGATCGCCAACGGCATGATGACCGTCGTCCGCGAAACATCACTTCGCAACCACTAGTCCGGATGGACAGTGAGGTTGCGTGATTTCTGACATCGTAAAGAGGAGATCGATCCGAGTTGGATCGGGCAGCAAGCAATTGTTGCGCGATACTTCATTATCTCCGGATCATTTCGGCGCTTGCTTCGCCCTTCAAGGTCAAACTTGAAAGACGATGCGAGTTGTAAATGATCCTTTTAGCGAAGCTTGACCGCCTCGCTATCGGAACGATCTTACGAAGCAAGCTGGTCTTTCTAGTCAATGTCCGGCTGTGAGAATAGCGTTCGTCGAGGGCGCGTGCCGCAAGGCAGTTCTTACAGGCAACATTCTGCCGAGTGTGTGGACATTGATAATGAGAGCAATCAAGTGCCTTAAGGGTGTTCGGTGGATGCCTTGGCGCTGAGAGGCGATGAAGGACGTGCTACGCTGCGATAAGCCGTGGGGAGCTGCGAAGAAGCTTTGATCCGCGGATTTCCGAATGGGGAAACCCACCTTCGATAGCCGGAACTCCAAGACCTTTGTCGAAAGACATCGGTGTGGGGTTCGACCAGATAATGGAAGATGCCTAGGCCTTTAGATTTCGATCGAAGAGGTTTTGGATTTCCGGTTATCAAGAGAAGGTATGAGACTTCTGAATACATAGGAGGTTTCAAGCAAACCCAGGGAACTGAAACATCTAAGTACCTGGAGGAAAGGACATCAACAGAGACTCCGTTAGTAGTGGCGAGCGAACGCGGACCAGGCCAGTGATACATCAAAGACAATCGGAACCAGTCAGGAAAGCTGGGCCTCAGAGGGTGATAGCCCCGTACGAGTAATGCGATGATGTATCCACGAGTAAGGCGGGACACGTGCAATCCTGTCTGAACGCGGGGGGACCACCCTCCAAGCCTAAGTACTCCTCAGCGACCGATAGTGAACCAGTACCGTGAGGGAAAGGTGAAAAGCACCCCGACGAGGGGAGTGAAATAGACCTGAAACCGGACACCTACAAACAGATGGAGCCCAAGATACGTTCTGGG